>CALJLX010000642.1 GCA_937982495.1 uncultured Desulfuromonas sp. | reverse complement strand
TCAGCGAAAACACCTTTCTCATCATCCTCGCGGTGATCATCGGGGTGCTCGGCGGCCTGGGCAATTACGCCTTCCGCCAGACCATCGAATTCATGCACTGGGGATTGTTCGAACAGAGCGAGCGGCTGCTCGACATCAGCCTGCACGAATGGAGCCCCCGACGCCTGGCGGTGATGATCTTTCCCGCCCTCGGCGGTCTGCTGCTGATCCCCCTCTGGCACTGGTTCGGCGATGACCTCAAGGGGGGGTTTTCCGGCTTTCTGCAGCGGGTCAATCTCGGTGGCGCCAAGCTGCGCCTGCGCCCGATCTTTACCCGGAGCTTCGGCGCCGCCCTGACCATCGGTTCCGGCGGCAGCGCCGGACAGGAGGGTCCGATCGCCATGATCGGCGGCGCCATCGGCTCCCAGTTCGGCCAGGCCTTCAAGATGAGCGGCGACCGCCTCAAGGTCCTGGTCGCCTGCGGCGCCGCCGCCGGTGTCGCCGCCACCTTCAATGCCCCCATCGCCGGGGTTTTCTTCGCCCAGGAAATCGTCCTCCTGGCCTCCTTCGAGTTGGCCAGCTTCACCTCCATCGTCATCGCCAGCGGCATGGCCACCGTCGTTTCCCGGGCACTGCTCGGCAATACCTCGGAACTCTTCGCCCCCCAATACGTCGTCCAAAGCTTCTGGGAATTCGGCCTCTATGTGCTGCTCGGTTTGCTCATCGGCGTACTCGCGGCGGGTTTCACCGACATCCACTTCCGCATCAAGGACCGCATCGCCGCCATCCCCATCCATCCCCTGCTCAAACCGGCGGTGGGGGGACTGGCGGTCGGCCTCATCGGCGTGGCTTTTCCCCAGATCTTCGGCAACGGCTATGAATTCGTCGAAACCGTCCTGCTCGGCGGCGGCGACGGCCGGACCCTGACCTGGTATCTGCTTGCGGCCTTAGTGCTGGCCAAGGCGGTGGCGACCTCCATCACCCTCGGCGCGGGGATGCCCGGCGGCCTCTTCGCCCCCAACCTCTTTCTCGGCGCCATGAGCGGTGGCGCCTTCGGCCATCTGGCGGCCAAGCTCTTCCCGGCGGCGGGCATCACCCCCGGCGCCTACGCCATGGTCGGCATGGGCGCCTTCCTGGCGGCGGCGACCCACGCGCCGATGACCGCGATTTTTCTCCTCTTCGAGATCACCGACAGCTACGAGGTCATCATTCCGATCATGCTCACTTGCGTCATCGGCACGGCGACGGCCCGCCACTTCAAGAAGGACAGCCTGGAAACCTTCGAGCTGACCCGGGCCGGCATCGACCTGGAGGCGGGCAAGGAGCGCAACATCATGAAGTCGATCCGGGTCGGCGAGGTCATGGAGCGCGAGGTGGCCAGTATCCCCGAAAGTATGACCCTGGGACAGTTCGCCGACTTCATCGAGCGCACCAAACATACCAACTTTCCCCTGGTCAACGCCCAGGGGGAGCTGACCGGCATCATCTCGGTGCAGGATTTCATGGGGGTGGTTTTCGAGCGCGACCTGATGGATCTGGTGGTGGTCAAGGAACTGGCGACGACCAAGGTCATCACCGCCCACGAGGACGAGGACCTCGACCAGGCGATGCGCAAGATCGGCTACCGCAACATAGAGCAGCTGCCGGTGGTCGACCGCGAGACCCATACCCGCCTGCTCGGCATCATCTCGCGACGGGACATGGTTTCGGCCTACAACCGGGCGCTGATGAGCCGCACCCTGGAGGACCAGTAAGGTGGATGAACTGCTCGCCGGATTGAATCCGCCCCAGCGCCAGGCGGTGCTTCACCATGAGGGGCCGCTGCTGCTGCTGGCCGGGGCCGGTTCCGGCAAGACCCGCACCCTGACCCATCGGGTCGCCCATCTGATCCGGCATCAGGGAGTGCCCCCCTGGCAAATTCTGGCCGTGACCTTCACCAACAAGGCCGCCGCCGAGATGAAGGAGCGCCTGATTCGTCTGCTCGGCGCCTCGGAACTCCCCTGGGTGGCGACCTTCCACGCCACTTGCGTGCGCATCCTGCGGCGGGAGATCGCCGTCCTGGGCTATTCTTCCGACTTCACCATTTACGACGACCAGGATCAGGAGCGCCTGCTCAAGGCGGTGCTGGCCGAACTCGACATCCCGGAAAAGACCCTGAAAGCCCGAGCCGCCGCCTGGGCCATCGACGCCGCCAAGAACAAGGGGCTTTTTCCCGAGCAGCTCGATACCGGCGACTTCTACGGCGAACTGACGGCGCGGGTCTACGCCCGCTATCAGCAGCGGCTGCAACAGGCCAACGCCCTCGATTTCGGCGATCTGCTGCTGCTCGCGGTGCGTCTTTTCGAGGCCCATCCCGAGGTGCTGCACAAGTACCGCCAGCGGTTCCGCTACATCCACGTCGACGAATTCCAGGACACCAACCAGGTCCAATACCGGATCATTCACCTGCTGGCGGGACAGCATCGCAACCTCTGCGTGGTCGGCGACGACGACCAGTCGATCTATGCCTGGCGCGGCGCCGAGATCGGCAATATCCTTGGTTTCGAGCGGGATTACCCCGGTTGCACGGTGATCCGCCTGGAACAGAACTACCGCTCGACCCGCACCATCCTCGAAGCGGCGGGGGAAGTGGTGGCGAAGAATGTCGGGCGCAAGGGGAAGAAGCTGTGGACGGAAAATCCCCCCGGCGAAAAGATCACCCTCGAAGCCCTGCCCGACGATCTGGAAGAGGCACGCTTCGTCGCCGCCGAGATCGCCCGGCTCAAGGAGAGCGGCCGCCGGCTGCGCGACATCGCCATCTTCTACCGCACCAACGCCCAGTCCCGCTCCCTGGAGGAGGCCCTGCGCGGCCGCGGGCTGCCCTACGTCATGTTCGGCGGGGTCAAGTTCTACTCGCGCCTGGAGATCAAGGACATCCTTGCCTACCTGCGGGTGCTGACCAATCCCGCCGACGCCATCGCCGCCCGGCGCATCGTCAATGTCCCCCCCCGGGGGATCGGCGCCGCCACCGTCGAGCGCATCGCCGCCCTCGAAGTCGAAGCCGGGGGCTTTCTTCCCGCCTGCCGCCTGGCCCTGGAGCGGGGCGCCCTCAAAGGGGCGGCGGCCAACCGGGTCGGGGAGTTCGTGACGCTGATGGAAAGTTTCCGGCAAAAGCTGGAAGAATTCCCCTATCCCCAGCTCACCGCCGTCATCATCGACGAGAGCGGCTACGGGCCGATGCTGCGGGAGGAGCGCACCGAGGAGGCGCGGGGGCGGATGGACAACCTCGAACAGCTGCTGGCCGGGATGGAGGAACACTTCGGCAGCGAGGGCACCCTGGCCGAATACCTGGAACAGGTGGCGCTGATCACCGACCTCGACAGCTACGACAACAGCCTCGACCGGGTGACGCTGATGACGTTGCACGCCGCCAAGGGGCTGGAGTTCCCCGTGGTCTTCATGACCGGCATGGAGGAGGGGCTTTTCCCCCACTCGCGCGCGGCGGAAGGGGGGGCGGAGATCGAGGAGGAGCGGCGCCTGTGCTATGTCGGCATGACCCGGGCCATGGAGAAACTCTATCTCACCCACGCCCGGCGTCGCCGGGTCTACGGCGACTACCAGTTCAATCCGCCGAGCCGCTTTCTCGGCGAGATTCCGCCTTCGGCCCTGCGCGACCAGCCGGTCCCGGCCCTGAAAAAGACCGCCGGGCACAATCTCGCCTCGGTCTTCGAACAGATCGCCCCCGCCCCCTTCGATGATGAGGACTTCCCCTTCGAGGAGGAGGTGCGGCTTGTTCCCGATGCCGAGGAGGGGGTGCGCCTCGGCATGCAGGTGCGCCATCTCAAATTCGGCGTCGGCACCGTGCGCCGCCTGGAAGGGAGCGGCGACAAGCAGAAGGTGACCGTTTACTTCCGCAGCGTCGGGCCGAAAACCCTGCTGCTCAAATTCGCCGGGCTGG
>CALJLX010000641.1 GCA_937982495.1 uncultured Desulfuromonas sp. | reverse complement strand
GCGCCGGGTCGGAGAGCTTGAACGACTGAGAGTTAAGGAGGATTAATAGCATAGGAACAGCGCGCAAGTCAATTCATCCTTGCGCCTCAAGAGGAACTTTTACGGATGGTTCGCGACGACAGGACTCAGGCGGACGCGGCTGGCAGAATCAGGGTAAAGACGCTCCCCTCGCCGGGAGTGCTGTGCACCACCACCTGGCCGCCGTGAGCCTGGGCGATGTGTTTGACGATCGCCAGACCGAGTCCGGTGCCGCCGAGCTTGCGGCTGCGCGCCGGATCGACCCGGTAAAAGCGCTCGAAGACTCGCGGCAGATGCTCGGCGGCGATGCCGACCCCCCAATCCTGCACCTTGATCATCAACTGATCCCCCAACTGGGCCGCGTCGACCACCACCTTGCCGCCGTTGGGGCTGTATTTGACGGCATTGGTCAACAG
The DNA here is from genome assembly GCA_937982495.1 of uncultured Desulfuromonas sp. Classification (GTDB taxonomy): domain Bacteria; phylum Desulfobacterota; class Desulfuromonadia; order Desulfuromonadales; family Trichloromonadaceae; genus Trichloromonas. Next base: position 6,449 of record CALJLX010000641.1, on the reverse strand, counting down.
GTTGACCACCGCCTGTTCAAGGAGCGGGGCGTTGATCCGGCCGCGCAGTTCCGAAGAGCAGAAGAGACGGATTTCCAGCCGCTTCTCGTCGGCGGCCGGCTGGCAAACCTGCTGGGCCCCATGCAGCACCGGCCAGACCGGCGCCGGGACCAGGGGAATGGTGGCGGCGCCGGCATCCTGTTCGATGCGCGACAGGGCCAGCAGATCGTCGACAATGGCCTCCAGCCGGCTCGACTGCCGGGCGACGATGGCGAGAAAGCGCTCGGCGGCGGCCGCATCGTCGAGGGCACCGCCGAGGAGGGTCTCCACCGAGCCCTTGATGGCGGTGATGGGCGTTTTCAGTTCGTGCGAAACATTGGCGACAAAATCCCGACGCACCGATTCCAGGCGGCGCAAGCGAGTGACGTCGTTGAAGACCATGAGCGCGCCGATTTCCCGCCCCCCCAGATCGCGCAAGGGGGCCCCCCGCATCTGCAGACAACGCTCGCCGTCGGGACCGTGCAGACAGAGATCCTCCTCTTCCATCTCGTGACTGGCCAGAACCCGCGCCACGAACCGCTGCAACTCGGCCTTGCGCGCCACTTCGAGCACCCTGCGCCCGGTCGCCTGGGCGGGGGTAACGGCAAGCAGGCGCGCCGCCGCCTGGTTGATGCGCAGGATGCGCTCCTCGGGATCGACGGCGATCACTCCCTCGGTCATGCTCGACAGCACCGCTTCCATCTCGTTGTTCTGCCGGGCCCGGGCCCGGATGCGCTCGTCGAGTTCACCGGCCATGCGGTTGAGGGCGGTGCCGAGAGCGGCGATTTCCAGCGAGCCCCTCACCGGCAGGCGTTGGCCGAGTTCCCCCCGAGCGAAGCGCTCAGCCCCCAGAGTCATCTCCTCCAGCGGCCGCGCGATGCGCCGGGAAACAAAGAGGCTGAGCAGGGCGGAAATCGCCGCGATGCCCAGGCCGACTCCGGCCAGCCGCCAGTAAAGACCATGCAGGGCGCTGGACATGGCGGTCACGGGAATCGCCACCCGCAGCGCGCCGACAACCCGATCCTCGCTGATTTGCGGCAGCGCCGCGTACATCATCTCCTGCCCCAGGGTCGCGCTGTAGCGGATGACATGCCCTTCCCGCCCGCCCAGGGCGGCCGCTACTTCCGCGCGCGTTCCATGATTGTCCATGCGCGCCGGGTCCTTCTGGGAATCCCCCAGAACCCGCCCGTCCGGCAGGATCACGGTGATGCGGGTGGCGGAGAGCCGACCCAGCTCCTTGCTCAAGGCATCCAGGCGCGCCCCCGCTTCCGGGCTCCAGGGTTCGTCGAGACGTTCGGAAATGAGCCGTCCCCGGGCCTGAAGTTCGGCGAGGGTCTGTTCGACATGAAAGTCGCGGAGAGCGCGGGAGGTGTACCAGGCGACCGCCAGCAGGACGATAAGAATGAGGATCAGATAGGAGGGGTAGAGGTTCCAGAGGAGACGACGACCGCGCATGCTCACTCCTTGAAGCGGTAGCCGACGCCCCGCACCGTCTCGATGTAGGTTCCGGCGTCGCCGAGTTTTTTGCGTAGGCCGACGACCTGCACATCCACCGCCCGGTCGGTGACGGCGTAGCCTTCGCCGCGAATGGCGTCGACAATCTGGGTGCGGGTAAAGACCCAGCCCGGACGGCCCGCCAGCAGATATAGCAGCCGAAACTCGGTCAGGGTCAGCTCCACCTCGCGCCCGGCGACCAGCACCTTGCCCCGCCCGGGATCGACGACCAGATCGTGCACCGCCACCGGCTGCCCGGAAAATTCCGGCCCGGACTGCCCGCGCCGGCGCAGCACCGCCTGGATCCGGGCCTTGAGCACCTGCGGGCTGAAGGGCTTGGTCAGGTAGTCGTCGGCGCCGATCTCCAAACCGGAGACGATATCCGCGTCCTCCCCTTTGGCGGTGAGCATGATGATCGGCAGTTCGGCGGTCCCGGGCTCGGCGCGCAGACGGCGGCAAACCTCGAAACCGTTGATGCCGGGAAGCATCAGATCGAGAATCACCAGGTCGGGATGGAGCGCCGTCGCCTTGGCCACCCCCTCCTCGCCGCTGGTCACGCACTCGACCCGGTAACCAGCCTTGATCAGGTTGTACTGGATCAGCGCCAGGATATCTTCTTCATCCTCGATGACGAGGATTCGTGCCTTGCTCATCGTTCACCTCTCCCGTTAAGCCGTCGTTGTCGGAAGCTTGTCACACGATTGTTAGAAGATGATTAGCGCTGACGGGATTTCCTTCGGGAAAATAGCAGAATCCGCCGCTTTTTTAACCCGAATAATCGGCCGCTACCGATTACAGCGGTGCCGCGGGCGGAAACGCCCATCCAGCCACACCAGCAGCGCGACGGCCACCGGCGCCAAGACAAGGAGCACGACGGCCGCCAGGGGATTGGTGAGGAGTTCCGGCGCCGACAGCAAGAGGCCACCGAGGAGGAGCATCATCACCCCGGAAAGGAGTTTGAGGATGCGCCCCTGGCGCTCGCCGAGCTTTTTCGAGCCGAGGGTCCAGGTGAAAATGAGCACAATGGTCAATAGCGGCAGGACGTAGATCAGACAGTAGAATCCGAGAAAGAGATAATGCTGCCAGGGTTGCAACTGATGGAGCGTAAGAATCCGCGTGTAGATCATGGGGAAACCGGCGGTACAGAGCAGCTCGTAGGCGTTGGCGGTGAGCGCCAGCACCAGGGTTCCGACCAGCACCGAAGGAAGTTTCGAGGTCTTCACCAGGGCACGCATGCGGGCGAAGAGCCCAGGCTTGGCCCGTTCGGGGATGGAGAGGGAAACCCCGGCCTTGAAGAAGTAAAAATCCTTGATGTTGATCGCCGCGATCGCTACCGCCAGCAGCCCCGCCGCCAGGGTGATGCCGCGCAGGGCGCCGGCGACCAGGAAGAGATTGAGCCAGGCGGCCATGAAGAGAAAATAGAGCAAGCCCGAGCAGAAGACGAAGGTGCCGCCGACCAGCAGCATCAGCTTGCGCGAACGGGCATGGCCGAGCAGACTGAGGAGAAAGAGGAGGACGAAGAAGGCGCAGGGATTGAAGCCGTCGAGCAGGCCGATGACCGCCGTTAGAACCGGCAGCGACAGGCTGTCGACCCCGACCCGGCCGAGGACGGGAACGTCGACCGACTCGTCGGCGGGGAGGTCCGCAACTTTTTCCGGGCCCGACCCTGATTCCGTCACCGGAACGAGAGGGTCGGCGCAGCCGACCGTCAGGCAACGTTCCAGCGCGATCTCGATCTCCCGGCCCAGAACCGGCGAGAAACCGAACCAGAGACGCTCGCCGAGAAGGATCGCCGGAGTACTGACCATCTGTCCCCGCGCCTCGGCCTGGGCCAGCAACTCGTTGAAGGCGGCCCGATCCCCCCAGACGTCGTGCTCGACCAGTTCGATCCGGGGATCACGACCGGCCAGCGCGACCAGCACCGGCCGGGCCTCGGCGCAGTGCGGACAGTTGGGCGCCCAAAAATAGTGGATGCGCACCCGAGCCTCGGCCGCCAACACACCCTGCCCCCAGGCAAGGACTATCCATACCCCCAAGAGGGCGATCCCCATTCCGCGCAATCCGAACTCCATCGCAGAAATCTTGTTTTTCGTTCTTTTCATTATAGCGGATCCAGCTGTTCCGGCGAGTACCGGATGTCGAACGCCGATAATTGCCAAAATCCCCGACCATGATAAAATACCGACTTAGTCCTATTTTCTTCCAACTAGAAGGAGTTGCCATGAGTGTCAAGATCCAGATCGTCTTTTACAGCATGTACGGCCATGTCCATCAGCTGGCCGAAGCGGTCGCCGAAGGCGCCCGCGAAGTTCCCGGCGTCGAGGTCGGCCTCTTCCAGGTTCCCGAACTGGTGCCCGAGGACGCCCTGGAACGCACCGGCGCGAAAGCGGCCCGCGCCGCCTTCGCCCATATCCCTGTCGCCCGCCCGGAGCAGCTGGCCGAGGCCGACGCCATCCTTTTCGGCACCCCGACCCGTTTCGGCAACATGTGCGCGCAGATGCGCAACTTTCTCGACCAGACCGGCGGCCTCTGGGCCAAGGGCGCGCTGATCGGCAAGGTCGGCAGCGTCTTCGCCTCCACCGCCACCCAGCACGGCGGCCAGGAAACGACCATCACCAGTTTCCACACCACTTTGCTGCACCACGGCATGGTCATCGTCGGCGTCCCCTACAGCGAGGCCCGCCTGACGACGATGGCGGAAGTCAGCGGCGGCACCCCCTACGGCGCCACCACCCTGGCCGCCGCCGACGGCAGCCGTCGGCCGAGCGAAAACGAACTGGAAATCGCCCGCTTCCAGGGGCGTCATGTCGCCGGAATCGCCGCTCGCCTGCACGGCGGGTAAGTTCGCAGGGCGTGAGGAGTAACGAGTGAGGAGCGAGGCGCGATCAGCATGGTCGCGCCTTGTTCTTGTCGTCGCCAGACAGGAAATCATGGATTCCCCTCCCCGCCTGGTTTAAAATCCCGTCATCGCCCTGTCTCGTCCAGCGTTTCTCCCCGGGAGCCTCATGAAGACCCTTGCCTCCGAGCTCGCCTACTTCCTCCGCGGCCGCGCCCGCCAGAATCTCAAGGTACTGGTTCTCTACGGCATTTTCCTGCTCACCCTGATCCTGGCCTACGCCACCCTCTTCCGTTTTCTCATGTGGAACCTGGAGGGTCGGGAATATTCCTTCATCGCCGGCATCTACTGGGTCATCACCGTCATGACCACCCTCGGCTTCGGCGACATCACCTTTCAGAGCGATCCCGGCTACATCTTCGCGGCGATCGTGACCATCTCGGGAATGATCTTCCTGCTCATCATCCTCCCGTTCGGTCTGATCAGCCTCTTTCTCGCCCCCTGGATCGAACAGCGCCTGCGCTACCACCCGACCTACGAACTCCCCCCCCAGACCCGGGGGCATATTTTGATTTTCGGCATCGATCCCATCACCCGCGCCTTCATCCAGAAGCTCAAAGCCCGCGACCTGCTCTTCGTCGTCGTCACCGCCAACTACGAACAGGCGCTGCACCTGGAAGAACAGGAGGGCTTCAAAGTGGTCTACGGCTCGGCCACCGACGCCCGGGTGCTCACCGGCCTGCGGGTGGCGGCCGCCCGCTATGTGATCGCCAACCTCAGCGACCCGGAAAACACCAACATCTGCCTCACCATCCGCTCCCTCTGCCCGACCCCCATCGTCGCCCTGGTCGACGACCCGGAGCATGCCGATCTGCTGCGCCTGGCGGGAGCTCACCAGGTCATTCCCCTGACCCGCATCCTCGGCCGCTATCTCGCCACCCGCAGCACAACGCGGGGCGCCCTGGCCCATGTCCTCGATTCCTTCGGCTCCCTGCAGATCGCCGAGATCCCGGTGCACGGCACCCCCTTTGCCGGAAAGACCCTGAAAGAAGCGCAAATCCGCCAGAAAACCGGGCTTTCGGTCATCGGCCTGTGGGAGCGGGGAACCTTCACCATCCCCAGCGGCGACTCGGTGCTGGGGGAACACGCCCTGGTCATGTTCGCCGGCACCCGCGCCCAGCTCAGCTCCCTGGAAAAGTTGACCGGCGAGGCCGCCGCGGACGAGCTGATCTTCATCCTCGGCCACGGCCGCATCGGCTGCGCCGCCGCCACCTTTCTCGACCGTCGCCCCATCCCCTATATTCTCGTCGACCACCACGAAAGTCCGACCTGCCAGGAGCATGTGGTGGTCATCGGCGACGCCACCGGTCGCCACACCCTGAAAAAGTCCGGCATCGACCGGGCCAGCGGGGTGATCGTCACCACCAACGACGACAGCACCAACATCTTCCTGACCCTGACCAGCCGTCATCTGCATCCGCACATCCGCATCGTCGCCCGGGCCAACAATGAGGAGAATGTCGAGCAGCTCTATACCGCCGGTGCCGACTTCGTCGTCTCCAATGCCTCGGTCGGCGCCAACATCCTCATGAATCTACTGGAACACAAGGCTTCGGCCTTTCTCGCCGAGGGCGTGGCGGTCTTTCGCCGCCCCCTGCCAGCCGCGCTGGCGGGCAAGACCATCGAACAGTCGCGGCTGCGCCCCCTCACCGGCTGTTCCATCGTCGCCCTCGACCCTCCCGACGGCAGCGAAACCCTGGTCTCTCCCCCGCCCGAAACCCGCCTCGTCAGCGGCACGACCCTGCTTTTGATCGGCGGCCCGGAACAGGAAGCGCTCTTCGATCAAATCTATGGCTGATATCTTCGCTCGACTCATACACCGGCTGAAGCCGAAGCACTTCGACTACAACCTTGTTATTCTCGGCGGCGGTTCGGCGGGACTGGTCACCGCCTATCTCGCCGCCGCGGTCAAAGCCAAGGTGGCGCTCATCGAAAAAGAGAAGATGGGCGGGGATTGCCTGAACAGCGGCTGCGTGCCGAGCAAGGCCTTGCTGCGCACGGCGCGGTTATTGGCTGACGCCCGCCGGGCCGGTGATTTCGG
>CALJLX010000640.1 GCA_937982495.1 uncultured Desulfuromonas sp. | reverse complement strand
AGCTACATCGGTTTCGGCCACGGCTTCAACATCCACTACGGCCAGATCGTTCCCGGCAAGGACATCAACGTCTTCATGGTTGCCCCCAAGGGTCCCGGCCACACCGTGCGCCATGAGTACCAACTGGGCGGCGGCGTTCCCTGCCTGATCGCCGTCGAGCAGGATCCCTCGGCCAATACCAAGGATGTGGCCATGGCCTATGCCAGCGGCATCGGCGGCGGCCGCGCCGGGATCATCGAGACCACCTTCAAGGAAGAGACCGAGACCGACCTCTTCGGCGAGCAGGCGGTTCTCTGCGGCGGCGCCACGGCGTTGGTCCAGGCCGGTTTCGAAACCCTGGTGGAAGCCGGTTACGCTCCGGAGATGGCCTACTTCGAGTGTCTGCACGAGCTCAAGCTGATTGTCGACCTGATGTATGAAGGCGGCATCGCCAATATGCGCTACTCCATTTCCAACACCGCCGAATACGGCGACTTCACCCGCGGCCCCCGCATCGTCACGAGCGAAACCAAGGCGTCGATGAAAAAGATTCTGGAAGAGATCCAGAACGGCGAATTCGCCCGCGAGTGGATGCTGGAAAATCGCGCCAACAAGCCGGTGCTCAACGCCCTGCGGCGCAAGGGCGCGGCCCATCAGATCGAGGAAGTCGGCGAGCGCCTGCGCGGCATGATGAGCTGGATCGGCAAGAACAAGATGGTGGATAAAGAGCGCAACTAATCGGCTCGAATCACAGACGACCCGGCGGCCGAGTCCCTCGTGCCGCCGGGTTTTTTATGGAGAAACGACCTTCATGAAAAATCACAATCAGCCGGTGGCGGTGGAGGGTTATCCCTTTATCGGCCTTTTCGCTTTCGTGACCTTGATCCTGGGCTTGCTCGGCTGGGGTTTCCTGACCTTTCTCTGTCTCTGTCTGACCCTCTTCACCGTCTATTTCTTCCGCAATCCCGAGCGGGTTGTGCCGAGCGTAGCCGACGCGGTGGTCGCTCCCGCCGACGGCAAGGTGATTTTTGTCGGTAAGGTCAACGAGGAGCGCTGTTTCCAGGGGGAATCCGTCAAGGTCAGCATTTTCATGTCGGTCTTCAACGTCCACGTCAACCGGGCGCCTTTTTCCGGTAAGGTGGTCGACATGTTCTACCACAAGGGGCAGTTTCTCAATGCCTCGCTGGACAAGGCCAGTCTCGCCAACGAACAGGGGGGGATCGTGCTCGAGGCGGCCAACGGCAAGCGCCTGCTCTTCGTGCAGATCGCCGGTCTCATCGCCCGCCGTATCGTCACCTATCCCGTGGTCGGCGACCTGCTGCAAAAGGGTGAGCGCTACGGCCTGATCCGCTTCGGTTCCCGGGTCGACGTCTACTTTCCCGTCGACGCCGAAATTAGCGTGCGTCTTGGCGACCGTACCGTTGCCGGCGAGACGATCATCGGCACTCTGCGTTAGTTTTTCCGCCGCCGGGTTTCGCCGCTCGGCATCATCGATAAAGTCAAAGCATCCATGCCCGCCGGGGACGGATGCTTTGACTTTTCCTTTTTGCCCACTCGGATCGGCTTCCGCGCCGCTTAAGCCGCTTTTATTCACGCCCGAGGGTCGGGGGACAAGAAACGATGTCCGCAACGAAAAAACGTATTGTCGTCGCCATGAGCGGCGGGGTCGATTCCAGCGTCACGGCCGCTTTGCTCAAGGAGCAGGGTCACGAAGTGATCGGTATGACCATGCAGATCTGGGATTATTCCACCTTCTCGGCGAAGCACGGCGAGACCTGCGGCAGTTGCTGTTCCCACGACGATGTTCACGATGCCCGACGGGTCGCGGAAAGTCTCGATATCCCCTTTTATGTGGTGAACTTTGAGAAAGATTTCCAGCGCCAAGTCATCGACCGTTTCTGCGACGACTATTTCGCCGGCCGCACCCCCAATCCCTGCGTGCTCTGCAATCAGAGGCTCAAGTTCGAACTGCTGCTGCGGCGGGCGCGGGAACTGGATGCGGATCTCCTCGCCACCGGCCATTATGCCCGCATCGACCATGGACCTACGGGCTTCGTCTTGCGCAAGGGGCTCGATCCGGCCAAGGACCAGAGCTATTTTCTCTTCACCCTGACTCAGGAACAGATGGCGCGCGTCATCTTCCCCCTCGGCGGCATGAGCAAGGATGAGGTACGTGCCCAGGCCGCGCGATTCAACCTGCGGGTGGCGGAGAAGGCGGAAAGCCAGGATATCTGTTTCGTCCCCGATGGCGACTATGTGCGTTTTCTCGAAGAGGAACGCGGCGCCGGGAACATGGACGGCGAGATCGTCCATGTCTCGGGCCGGGTTCTCGGCCGCCACCGGGGCACCTACCGCTACACCATCGGCCAGCGCAAGGGGCTGGGGCTGGCCTGGTCCGAACCTCTCTATGTGGTCGCCATCGACGCCGCGAACAAACGGGTGCTGGTCGGGGAAAAAGAACATCTGGCGGTGAGCGAAACGCGGCTGCGGGAAGTCGCCTGGAGCCACGCGCCGCCGCCGGGGGAGCTGCGCGTGGCCTGTCGCATCCGCTACCGTCATCATGAAGTGCCGGCGACGGTGACGCCGTTGGAGCATGACGGGGCGCTTGTCCTCTTCGATACGCCGCAATGCGGCGTGACTCCGGGTCAGGCGGCGGTCTTCTATGACGGCGACCGGGTCGTTGGGGGAGGATGGATCGCGTGAGCCGGACCGTCGCCATCGCCACTTTGGGGTGCAAGACCAACCAATTCGAATCGGCGGCCATGGAGGAACGACTCAAGGCCTCCGGATTCACCGTCGTTCCCTTCGCCACCGGCGCCTCCCTGGTCATTGTCAACAGCTGCACGGTGACCTCCGCCACCGATGCCCAGTCCCGGAATCTGATTCGCAAGGCCCGGCGCCTCAATCCGGATTGCCGGGTGGTGGTGACGGGCTGTTACGCCCAGGTCGATCCCCAGGCGTTGCGCGAGATTCCCGGCGTGGCCGTGGTCCTCGGCAATGCCGAAAAGAGAAATTTTCTCGATTACCTTGAAGAGGCCGGGGAGGGGACGCGCGTTGCCGTCTCCGACATCGCCGCCGAAACCGAGGTGCCTCCCTTGCCTTTGACCGCTTTCGCCGAACGCAGCCGGGCCTTCGTCCAGATCCAGAACGGCTGTAATGCCTTCTGTTCCTACTGCATCATTCCCTATGCCCGTGGGCGCAGCCGCTCGGTCAGGCCGGACGAGGTGATCGAGCAGATTCGGACGCTGACGGCGCGGGGCTATGCCGAGGTGGTGCTGACCGGTATCCACATCGGCGGCTACGGTCTCGATCTGACCCCCGCCACGTCGCTGCCGGCACTGGTCGAACGTATCGAAGGAGAAACGGAACTTTCGCGTCTGCGTCTCGGTTCGCTGGAACCGACGGAAATTTCCGAAGCTCTGATCGAACGGATGGCCGACGATTCCGCCATCCTCTGCCCCCATTTTCATATCCCCTTGCAAGCGGGGGACGATGCGGTGTTGCGGCGCATGAATCGCCCTTACGATACCCGCTTCTTTCGCGACCTGGTGACACGGATTCACCGACGGCTCCCCGACGCGGCCATCGGCCTCGATCTCATCACCGGCTTTCCCGGCGAAAGCGATGAAGAATTCGCCCACACCTTGGAGCTGATCGCGGAGCTGCCGGTATCGCACCTGCATGTTTTCCCCTTCAGCCGCCGTCCCGGAACCCCGGCGGCAACCATGCCCGACCAGGTGCATGGCTCGATCGTCAAGGAACGGGCCGCGCGACTGCGCGCGATGGGGGAGAGAAAGCATCGGGAATTTGCCCAAGGTTTCATCGGGCGCACGCTGGAGGTGGTGGTCGAAAGGGGAGTGGGCCGGAGCGAATGTCGGGGCTTGACGCGCAATTATCTCAATGTCCTTTTCCCCGGAAACGCTCGACTCGCCGGCCAACGTCTGCCGGTGACCGTCGGTGCCTGGCGGGACGGGGCCTTGCACGGAATCCCGGCATGAGCAAACGACGGGAGGAATTGTTCGCCCAGGGCGCGGATGCCGGATGCCGTCTCGACCTCTTTCTCGCCGGACGTCTCGTCGAGGTTTCGCGCAAGGCGATCAAACGGGCGTTGGACGGTGGCCGCGTTTTTGTCGATGGCCGGGTGCAACGCCGCGCCAATTATCCGCTGCGGGGGGAGGAACGGGTGTTTCTGACTCTCGAAGGGGAGAATCCCCCGCCGACGAAGCCGGAACTGACCATCCTCTATCGGGATGAGGGCCTGCTCGCCATCGACAAGCCGGCCGGTCTCCCCTCCCATCCCACCGTCGCCGGGCGGATCAACGCCCTTGACCTCGTTCGCGAAGTGGTGGCCGCAGGGGAGGGGAGCGAAAACCCGATCCTCCTCCATCGTCTCGACGGGGACACTACCGGCGTGCTCCTCTTCGCCCTTCATGCCGAGGCCAATCGCGACCTGGCCCGCCAGTTCGCGCAGCGCCAGGTCGAAAAGACCTATCTCGCCCTGGTGGCGGGAAATCCCCCGGATGCGTTTTCCGTTCGCAACTTTCTCAAGGCCGGGGTGCGGGGCCGGACCATTACCGTCACCAGCGGCGGCCTAATCGCCGAAACCCATTTTCGGACCCTGTCCCGGTCCAGGGTGTTCGCCTTGGTCGAGGCTCGGCCCAAGACCGGGCGTACCCACCAGATCCGCGCCCATCTCGCCGGTTTGGGTCATCCCCTTTTGGGGGATGAACTTTACGGCGGGCCGACCTCCCTGGTCTTGGACGGCGTCTGCCTTCGTCCTCGGCGCCATCTGCTCCATGCCTTGAGTCTTCGTTTCTTCTGCCCACAAAAGCGCGACTTTCTTACGGTTTGCGCCCCCGTCCCGGAGGACTTTCTTCCTTTCTGGCCGGCATTGAGCCCGGTTCCCGACGTGTGATACCCCTCGCTAAGAAACTCCCGACCCGTTCGTTTTACCAGCCCGTTTCCCGCCATTGACGAAGACCGAGTTCACTGTAAACTTAATCTAAAGGCACGTTTTTTGCTTGTCTCTAATGACAAGCCCGATTGTCGGGATTGGTTCCGGTGAAATCGCAATGGATAGTGAAAAAAACGGTGAAATGACCGCAAACAAGGACATGCCATGACCGGACCGGCAGAAGCGCCAACGAATTCCTTGACACTCCAAGGCAGCGACGGCAGCTATGCCTTGCGCCTGGTCGTGGTCAACGAAGGCCTGGAGTGTCGGGGGGCGGTCGTCGTCAAAAAACCGAGTCTCGAACTTTCTCCCGAGCGACTGCTCGCCATTTTCAAGGAATTCGGCATCCGTTACGGCCTGGTCAAGCAGCAGTGCCTGGAACTCTGTTATGCCGTGCGGCAAGGAAAATCCTGCTCCAACCTTCTTTTGGCCCGGGGGACCCTTCCTTTTCCCGGAGCGGACGGCTATGTCGATTTTGCTCCCGGGGTCTACCGAGAAAGCCCCAATTTTTCCGAAGCGGAAGACGGCAGTGTCGACTTTCGCCGCTTGAATGTTCATGGCAACGTCCGTCCTGGTCAGTTGATCGGTACCCTCTGTCCCGCCACCCCGGGAACCGACGGCAAGGGAGTGCGGGGGGAGGTTGTTCCGGCGGCGGCCGGAGAACCCCTGGCCCTCGTCGTGGGAGAAGGAGCGCGCGGACCCGATGCCCGAGGACAGATCCATGCCGAGCGCGAAGGCAGGGTCGTTTTTGACGGCAAGATGCTCGAAGTCAGCGAGATACAGTTGGTCGAAGGGGATCTTGACCTGGAGACCGGGCATATCGACTTTATCGGTTTTGTCGAGGTGCG
>CALJLX010000639.1 GCA_937982495.1 uncultured Desulfuromonas sp. | reverse complement strand
CGCGCATGATGCACCGGGGGGCGGTGGCCGCCGACGGCAAGACCGGCGACGGCTGCGGCCTGCTCTGCGCCCTGCCGACCGCCTTTTTCCGCCGGATGGCCGCCGAAAACGGTTGTTCGTTGCCCGAGCAATTCGCCGTGGCCATGCTCTTTCTCACCGACGCGGTCCGGCAAATGGCGGTTTTCGAGGAGGTCTGCGAGAAGAACGATCTGCGCCTGCTGTGGATGCGGGAGGTGCCGGTCGATACCGAGGCACTGGGGGAACACGCCCTGGCGATGCTGCCGAAAATCCGCCAGGCCTTCGTGGTGCCGGCGGCGCTCATCGCCACCCGGCGCTTCGACGCCCTGCTTTATCTGACCCGCAAGGAGGTCGAGCACCGGCTGGCCGACGACCGGGATTTCTATATCCCGTCTTTTTCCCGCAAGACCGTCGCCTATAAGGGACTGGTCATGCCGAGCCATTTGCGCACCCTCTATCCCGATCTGCGCCAGGAGGATTTCGCCAGCTCTTTCGTTGTCTTCCACCAGCGGTTTTCCACCAACACCCTGCCTCGCTGGCGGCTGGCCCAGCCGATGCGGACCCTGGCCCACAACGGCGAGATCAACTCGCTGCACGCCAACCGCTTCAACGCCCGCCACAAGTTCAACGAGGCGAAGAGCCCGGTCTTCTCCGCCGCCGAGCTGGAGCGACTCTTCCCACTTTTCGAAGAGGGGGTGAGCGACAGCGCCAGTCTCGACAACATGCTCGAATTTTTGCTCGCCAACGGCATCGACTTCTTCAAGGCGGTGCGCAGCCTGATTCCGCCACCACGCCACAACGTGGCGCACATGCCCTCGCGCCTGCGTTCCTTCTACGAATACACCTCGGCCGCCTTTGAGCCCTGGGACGGCCCGGCGGCTCTGACCGTCACCGACGGCCGCTACGTCGGCTGCGTCCTCGACCGCAACGGCCTGCGTCCGGCCAAATATCTCATCACCACCGATGACCGGCTGCTCATCGCCAGCGAATACGGGGTACTCGACATCCCGCCGGAGCAGGTGCGCGAGCGGGGGCGCCTGCAGAGCGGCGAGATGATCGCCGCCGACCTGGAGCAGGGACGGATCTTTTACACCCGGGACATCGACCGCTACCTGATGGAATCCCAGCCCTACAGCGAGTGGTTGACCGACCGCACCTTCTACCTGCAGGAGTTCATCGAGCACCAGTTCGACGATCTCAGCGATTACGCCCAGGCCGATCTCGACCGCCACCAGCGCTTTTTCAACGTCACCCACGAGACCCTCGAAATGGTCGTGCGCCCCATGCTCGAGGGGGGCAAGGAGCCAACCGGCTCGATGGGAGACGATACGCCGCCGGCGGCTTTTTCCAGCGCGCCGCGCAACTTCACCGACTTCTTCCGGCAGAACTTCGCCCAGGTGACCAATCCGCCCATAGACCCCTACCGGGAAAAGGCGGTGATGTCGACCACCATCGGCTTCGGCTGCCTCGGCAATCCCCTGGTCGAAAGCCCAGAGCGCGCCCGCCGCTTGAAGAGCATTTCGCCGATCCTCTCCCGGGACATCTTCGACGCCCTCCTCTCCTTCGGGGATCCGGCCCGGCCCCGCTTCGAACCGGACTACAAATACCGGACCTTCGCCGTCACCTTCATCGAGGACTTGAGCGGGAGCCTGCGGCGCCTCGGCGAAGAGGTGCTGACGGCGGTGCGGGAGGAGGCGGTGCGCGTGGTGGTCCTCGATGATCGCGATGTCGACGGCGAACGGAAAATCATTCCCATGGCCATGGCCGTCGGCTATCTCAATCAGCAACTGCTGGCCGCCAGGCTGCGCCATCGGGTCAACCTGGTCGCCGTCACCGGCGAGGTCCACGATGCCCACGCTGCGTGTGTCCTGCTCGGCTACGGCGTGACCGCCATCTATCCCTGGCTGCTCTACGCCACCAGCTATGAGCTCTGCCGGCGCCGGGAGCTGCCGGCCAAGGAGATCCGCCGCTCACTGAAGAACCTCTACGACGCCATGACCAAGGGGATTCTCAAGATCATGTCGAAGATGGGGATCAGTACCGTTTCCAGCTATCGCAATTCGGCCCTCTTCGATATCATCGGCCTTTCCCGCGAGTTGGTGGCCGACTGTTTTCCGGGGAGCGCCCTGCATCTGCCCGGGCTTGGTTACGAGGAGATCGAGGCGCGCCTGTCGCGGCGGCATCGCGCGGTCTTCCGCGAAAATTACCTGACCCCGATCTATCCCCTGGCGATCGGCAGTCTCTATCAGAACAACCCCGAGGGGGAGTACCACGATCTCGGCGCCCGCGCGGTGGTCTTGCTGCACCGCTTCGCCGAAAGCCGCGAGCGGAAAGATTATCTGGAGTTCCGTAAGCTGATCGAAGGCCGGGGGCGGCGCTTTGTCCGTGACTTTTTCACCTGGAAGAGCGATCGGCCGCCGCTGCCCCTGGCCGAGGTCGAGCCGGTGGAGGCGATCACCCGCCGCTTCGATTCGGCGGCCATGTCCCT
>CALJLX010000638.1 GCA_937982495.1 uncultured Desulfuromonas sp. | reverse complement strand
TGATCGTTTGTCGATTCTGCGGGATCTGGGGGAAATCGAGCAAGAGCTCAAGGAGTTGGTGATCCTCTACGAACAATATTTCGCCGGCGTGGAAAAACGCGAGCCGCTCAAGCAACGGGAAGCCCTGGCCCGCCGCCTGCGCCATTTCGTCAATCGCCGCATCATTCAGACCGACGCCCGCTTCCGCTACCAGACCCTGGCGGCGCGCTATCACAGTTACGCCAGCCATTGGGATCGGATCCTGCGCCTCATCGACGAGGGGCGCTACAATCGACATACCGCCAACCTCAAAGACACGCCGCCGATTGCGGAAGAACCGATCCCGACGGTAGCGCCGACCGACCCCGGGGATAAAATCTACCAGGATCTTCTCGCCGCCCGTCAGAGTTGCGGCATCGCCGGTCCGCCCCCCGATCCCCAGCAGGTCAAGCTCTTTCTTGAAAATCAGAAGGACAAGATCCGCGAGAAATTCGGCGACCGGGAAGTGGAGTTCCGCGTCGAAATCGAGGACGGCAAACCGAAAATCAAGGTCCGCGCGAAAAAATAGCGGCCACGCGCCCGGGAGGGACTTGACCCATGCATATCCTGCTGCCGACCCTGCATGTCCGTCCTTCGCCCCAGGCCGTCCCCCTGGCGGCCGCCTGCCTGAAAGCCGCGCTCCCGGAAGAGTCCCGCCGCCACGCCACCCTGCTCGACCTCCAGCCCCGCCAAAGCGATGCCGAGATGCTGGCGGCGATGCTCGCCACCGCCCCCGATCTGGTCGCCTTTCCCCTCTACGTATGGAACCGGCGCCGAATATGCGCCCTGGCCAAGCAGCTGCGTCAGGCCCGCCCCGATCTCATCCTCGTCGCCGGTGGCCCGGAGGTCATGGCCGACAGCGCCCGGGTCCGGGCGGAGGAGGTTTTCGACTATCTCATCGGCGGCGAGGGGGAGGAGTCTTTCGCCGCCCTCGTCGCGCGCCTGAGCCGGGGGGAGGCGCCGGATGCGACGGCCCCCCTGACCACATCCCCGCCACCCCCGGAAGCGCTCCCCTCCCCCTGGTTGAGCGGAGCGCTGACCCCGACTGAGGGCGGCGGCGTGCTCTGGGAAACCTCCCGGGGCTGCCCCTTCGCCTGCGCCTTCTGTTTCGATTCCC
>CALJLX010000637.1 GCA_937982495.1 uncultured Desulfuromonas sp. | reverse complement strand
CGGGTGATCCCCCGGGAGAGAAGAAAAGCGGCGGCCACGACCAGCAGGCCGGTGGCGAGAATCATCAGCGCCCCGTTGCCGACGAAGCGGGTCATTTCGGCGCGGATCTGAGCCGAGGCGGCATGGGCGGCGGCATGAAAACGGCTGACTTCGGCGCCGATGGTCACGCCGCCGAAAATCCCCTTTTCGGCAAAGTCGCCGTAGCCGAAACGGATCGGCGCATAGGCCATGATTTTTTGCGAGCCGCCGATATTGGTAACGTCGGCGACCCCCGACTCCCCGCGCAGCACCGCCGCCGCCACCACCGGATAGTTGGGATGGACAAACCCGGCATGAAAGAGATTGAAGGGGATGATCCCCCGTTCGACCAGTTCGGCGGGGGAATCCTCGGTGTAGGGGGGGACCGGCGCTCCCCCCTCGTCAAGGCCGCGCAGATCCCAGTGTTTGGGATGGGCGATCATCCAGCCTTCGTCGTCGAACATGAAGGCGTAATTGCCGCTGTCGTAGGAGGAGAAGACGGTGAAAAAGGGGGAATGGGGAAGAATGTGCTGGGTAAATTCCATCAGGTGGCGGTGATCGAGGGAGAGCACCGCCACCCCGCGCAAGGCGCCGTCGTCGCCATGCACCGGCATGGCGAAACGGATCACCCCCCGGTAGCGCTCCCCTTCCACCGCCGCTTCCGGCGTCGCCGCCCCCGCCAGCTGCCGCTGTTTTTCCAGATGGCGACCGGTGACCCGGGTGACGTGGACGCCACCGGGCGGCAAGGCCCGGGCGCGCGGGAAATAGTCCTCGCTGCCGTAGGTCGTCCGCGCCGGATCGGAAATATCCCGCAGCTCGGCCGGCAAGCCGTCGACCAGGCGCAGCAGCTCGCGGCCGTCGGCGGCGACCCAGGCGATTTCCACATAGAGGGGACGCTCTTCCCGTCCCTCGCCGGGGGCCTCGTTGCTTCCCCGACGAAACCAGACGGGGCGACGATGATGGCGATAAAAATCCCGATAGACCTTTTCATCGACGGGAATCTGGGCAAAAGCACGAAGGTCGGCGGTCACCTGGCGGAGAAAATCCTCCACCTCGGCGGCGACCATGCCCGCCCGCAGCTCCAGGGCCTCGGCGGCCTGTTCATCGAGAGCCCGGGTCGCGTGGGCGAGGAGCTGACTTTCCACAGAACGCAGACTGCGGCTGGAAACGACCAGCAGCAGCAAGAGCGGCAGGAGGGAGAGCAGGCAGAAGGCCAGCAGGACTTTTTTGTGCAGGGGAAAGGGGGCGCGAGGCATGACCGGCATTATAGCAGGAGGCTGCCGCCGGCGGGATCAAAAAGAGCGGCCGGCGGCAAGGGCAACCGAGCGGAGGGTGTCGCGGAAAACGCCATGGTGATGCTTTTTACGAAAGCATCACCATGGGGAATCATCAGGATTCGGCGCGCAGCTCGCGGGAGTCGATGGCCAGCGGCAACAGGCGCTGATGCTTGGCCAGCACCGCTTCGAGGGAAGGGCCGTCGTTCATGATGACATCCCCCGGCGCGAAAACGGTACGGGCCACATGCGAACCGTTGGCTCGCTGAAAAACGGCCACCTCGTAGCGGCGCCCGCGAATATCGAGTTGCTCGGAATGAATCAGAGTGCCCGCGTCCATAGTCCCCCCTCGGCAAGATGGTCTGTGCTCGGTTTGCCGGATTGCTTAAAAAGAACAATTAGCAAATCCCGAGCCAATCCAAAAACCGTAAAAATCCGGGGAATTCCGCACAAAAAAAGCCCCTCCGCACAAAGCGGAGAGGCCTTTTCACGTTTATATTCAAGCGATATGACCGACCGGCCGCTGACTATTTACGGCGGCTCACGGCGTAATCGGACAGCTCCATCAGGGCGGTCTTGACCGGACCGTCGGGGAAGGCGGCGAGCTTGAGCTTGGCCCGCTCGACCAGCTCCCGGGCGCGCTTCCGGGTATAGCCGATGCCGTCGTAGCGCTCGATCAGACCGACCACATAGGCGAGATCCTCGTCGCTGAGGGTTTCCAGTTCGACGATCTCGGCCAGGCGCTCCCGCTCCTCCTCGCCGCACTGGCGCAGGGCGTGAATCAGCGGCAGGGTCACCTTGCCCTCTTCGAGATCGTGCCCCTTGGCCTTGCCGAACTCGGCCTGATCGGCCACATAGTCGAGGGCGTCGTCCATGAATTGGAAAGCGATGCCGAGATCCATGCCGAAATCGTGCAGCGCCTGTTCGCGCTCCTCGTCGACCTCGCCGAGGACGCCGCCGACCTGACAGGCGGCGGCGATGAGCACGGCGGTCTTGTTGCGCACCACGTCGATGTAGCTTTCCTCGCTCAGATCGAGATCGCAGGTGCTGACCAGTTGCTGCACTTCCCCCTCGGCCATCATCGTCGTGGCGTCGGAGAGGGCCTGAAGGATCTTCAGGCTGCCGCCGCGCACCATGATGGAGAAGGATTTGGCGAAGAGAAAATCGCCGACCAGCACCGAGGCTTCGTTTCCCCAGACCGCGTTGGCCGAGGCGTTCCCCCGGCGCAGCACGGCGCTGTCGACCACGTCGTCGTGAAGCAGGGTGGCGGTGTGGATGAACTCGACCACGCTGGCCAACCCGACATGCTTGTTCCCCTGGTAGCCGGCGAGCTTGGCGCAAAGCAGAAGGAGCATGGGGCGGATGCGTTTGCCGCCGCTGGAGAGAACATATTCGCCGACCTTGCGGATCAGCAAGACCTCGGAAGTCAGATCCTGCTTGAACTGGGCTTCGACCCCGAGCAGGTCGTCATGGAGAAGTTCCAGGGCTTTTTCCATAATCCGTCAATCATCCTTACTTGGTTAAATTCCGGCCATCTTAGGAAGCATCCCCCGACTTGTCAAAGGATTTTTCCCGGCGCGCGGCGGGCAACAACAGTTCGAAGCGCGCCCCGCCGGCGGGGGAATCCCCGACGAAGATACTTCCCCCCTGTTCCTCCATCAGTTTCCGGCAGAGGGAAAGGCCGATGCCGGTCCCCTCCCCCGAGCCCTTGGTGGAAAAGAA
>CALJLX010000636.1 GCA_937982495.1 uncultured Desulfuromonas sp. | reverse complement strand
GCTCGACTGGCGCCGTAATCTCTACCGCAACCACGGCCTCCAGCTCAGTCTCGAAGTCAACAATGTTTTCAATCAGAAGGTTCCCGCCGGGGCGGAGGAAGAGATTCAGACCTATGAACTGGGCCGGCAGTTCTGGGCGGGGATGGAATATTACTTCTGATCCTCGTCGACGCGGATGAGGTCGGCGAGGATCTGCCGCCCCCGGTGGTCGAAGGCGTAGAGGCGATAGTCGCCGGGGAAGACCGGCGGCGCGAAGACGATTTCAGCCTGGGCGCTGCTTTTCAGGTCGACCTTTTCGGCGGCCAGGGGCAGCGCCCTTTCGATGGTGGAGCGGCTCGCCAGTTGGAACAACAGCTTCTGCTCCCGCACTTCCAGGGTGCGCAATGCAGTCACACGATCGAGGATGCCGCACAGCCGGGGCTGATGGGGATCGCCGAGGTCGTAGAGCCGCAGGTCGCCCGCTTGATCGTAGACAAAGAGCTGGTCGCCCTGGGCGTCGATCTTGGTGAAGCGGCCGCCTGGGGAATTGTGGGCGCCGATGCGCCGGGGGGCGGAAGGGTCGGAAAGGTCGAAGACCTGCAAGCCGGCGCGGCCGTTGGCCAGGTAGAGGGTGTCGCCCCTGAATACGAACTCCTGGTCGTCGGCGAAGGCCTGCTCCGGCCAGGGCAACTGGAAGGAGCCCAGCGGCCGAGGGTGACGGGGATCCCGGAGATCGAAGATGCGCCCGCCCTCACCGGTGCTGGTCAGGTACAGCCGGTTGTCGCGAATGTGCAGTTGATCGACGGCCCTTGCCGAGGGGATAAGGGCGAGGGACCGGGGTTCGCCGCTGCCGTCGAGGGCGAAAATCTCGACTCCGTAGCTCTCTGGCGCCCAGGGGGCGGATGCCCCTTCGGCCGCCGCCGGGATCGAGCCGGCGGCCAGAAGAGATCGGAAGAGCACACGTCTGAAAGAGGCGGAGGTCAGTCGTTGTTGCGGAAGGCGGAAGCGGTCCGTTCCCGCGCGGGGAAGGCTCGCCAGCCCCCGGTCGGTGGCGAAATAGCAGGTCGTGGCGTTACAGGCCAGCATATTGATACTTGCTTCCTCCGGGCCCCGGGCGAGGGCGTCCGCAAGCTCCGGCTCGGCAAGCGCGGGGGCTTCCGGATCCGGGGCGATGGGGAAACGCCGGCTGGAAAATCGAGGCCGCCATTGCCGGTGGTTGCCGATGGGGGCGAGATCGGCGAAGAGCAGTTCGGCGCCCGCTGTCCCCAGGATGGCCTGGTCGCCGTCGAGGATGAAACGGGAGATCGTCTCCCCCGGGGTCAGGTGGCCGCTGAGCCGGGGCCGGCGCGGGTCGCTCAGCTCCACTTGCAACAGACCGCTTGTTCCGGCCGCCAGGTAGGCGCGATCCCCCCGCGCCTCGACCTGGTTGATCAGGCCCAGCGGCAGCTCGCCGAGCAGGACGGGGGCGCCGGGGTCGCCGATCTCGACCAGGGACAGGCCTTTGTGGGTGCCGATCAGCGCCAGCGCATCCTGAATCGCGATGTGCCGGGGAATGCCGGTCACGGGAATCCGCGCCAGGATGCGCGGGGCGGCCGGGTCGCTCAGGTCGCAGATGTGCAGCCCGGTCTTGGCGGCGCCGAGAAGGGCCAGATGCCCGCGGCTCGCGACGGCCAGGGCGACATCGGCGATATCCAGGGTGGCGATGAGACGGGGGGCGGCGGTTCCGGCTTGTGGTCGCAGCACCAGCAGGCCCTGGCGTCCGGCCGCGGCCAACAGGGTATCCTCCGGTCCCGGCGCGAGGTCCAGGAGGCTGGCGGCGATACGATTGCGGCTTTCGCCGTTGGCGGTGAACCGGGCGAGATCGCCCTGACCGCTGGCCACCCAGAGGCTGTCCCCGGATTTGAGGGAGGCGGTCGGCAGCCCGTTCAGATCCCTGGGCTTCTGCTTCTGGGGGGATTCCGGCCGGTTCAGGTCGATTTTCCAGATCCGCCGGTCATCGGTGCCCAGATAGATGTCCGTGCCGTCCCGCAGAAGGGTTCGGACGCCGGCGAAGGTGGTGATGCGCCGCGATATCGCCTGCTGATTGCCGCTGTCGAGGACTAGGGTGAAATGGGTCTCCGGGCCGAAACCGGCCCCCGTCAGCGCCAGGGCCAGGGGCTGGCCGACGCGGCCCTGGCGGCGGTCGACGGCGTCGAGGCGCAAATCCTCGGGCGGTCGCAGTTCGCCGAGCAGGGGCAGGGCCAGGGCGGCCATGAGCCCGACGTAGGCGGCCAGCAGCCCAGAAATCGCCAGCGTATTTCGTAGCTTCACGCCCATGACCGGCGTTCCCCTCCCGTCTCCGCGGCGTCAACCTCCCCCGCCGGCGAAGGCAGCCACTGGCGGAGAACCTCTTCCAGTTGCGGGCGTTTGAAGGGTTTGGCGAGATAGCCGTTCATCCCCTGACGCAGGCATTCTTCCCGGATCTCCTCGCCGTGACGGGCGGTGAGGGCGATGACCGGCAGTTCTCCATGGCGCCGGCGCAGGTGGCGGGTGGTTTCGAAGCCGTCCATGCCGGGCATGCGACAGTCCATGAAGACCAGGTCGAAAGGATGTTGGGCCAGGAGTTCGAGAGCCCTCGGGCCGTTTTCGGCGACGTCGACGGCACATCCCAGTTGCGCGAGCAGGATCTGCATGAGCCGGCGGTTGGCTTCGGTGTCGTCGACCACCAGCACCCGGAATGTTCCGGCCCGGTTGGCGGGGGGGATGGGGGTTTTCGTGGGCTGGGGCGCATGTCCGCTCTCTCCCCGGTCAAGCCAGTTCCGGACGAGCTCTTGCAACTGCCGGTTGCGGAAGGGTTTCTGCAGGTAGTCGTCGAAGCCGGCGGCGCGGCATTCGTCGGCGTTTTGCCGTTCTCCGTGGGCGGTGAGGGCGATAATCGGCAGGGTGTGCCCCCGCTTGCGGATTTGCCGTGTCGCTTCGAAACCATCCATTTCCGGCATGCGCAGATCCATCAGCACCAGATGGTGACGATCCAGCTGTTCCAGGGCCATTCGGCCGTTCGCGGCGAGGTCGACCTGACAGCCGAGCGCTTCGAGAAGTTGGCGCAACAGGTGCTGAGTGGTGGGGTTGTCTTCGGCGACGAGAACGCGCTTATCGCCGGGGCGAGCCAAGGGAATCGCCTTCGCTTCGCCGGCCGCCGCCGGCGTGGCCTCCAAGGCGTTGGTCAAGACCGGGATCACCTGGGAGGGGAGAACCGGTTTGTAAAGGACTGCCTGGATTCCCAGCCGACCCCGTTCTTCCTCGCCGGGATCCGCGCGGCGTGGACAGACCAGCACCAGGGCGGGGCGCGCGGCCGGGGGGAGCGTGGCCAGCCCTTCGTGGAAGTGGTGGGCGGTTTGTTCCGGAATGTCGGTGTCGATCAGGGCCAGGCAAAAACCATTGGGCGTTTCCTTGATCCTCGACAGCCCCTGTTCCAGTTCGCTGGCGCTGTCGACCAGGACCCCACGAGCTTGCAGCAACTCGGTGAAAAGATCACAGGCGGCGGCATGGGGGTGAACGATCAGCATCCGCCGGCCGGAAAGCTCCGGTTCGGGAGCCGTCGCAGCTGCTTCCGCTTCGGTCTTCAGGGGGAGGATGACCCGAAAGGTTGTCCCCCGATCCGGTTCACTCGTGACCGAGATGCTTCCCGCCATCAGGTCCACGAGTTGTCGGACGATGGCCAGTCCCAACCCGGTGCCGCCATAATTGCGGGTCGTCGAATCCTCGGCCTGGGTGAAGGACTCGAAAATTTTCCGCTGGGTTTCCCGCGACATGCCGATGCCGGTATCGCTCACGGACAGGGCGAGAAGGTCCCCGCCCTCCTCCCGAAGCCGCTCGACCGACACCCGCACCTCGCCCCGGTCGGTGAACTTGACGGCATTCCCGATCAGGTTGAGGAGAATCTGCCGAATCCGGCCGGGATCGCCACGCCAGCGTCGGGGCAGGTCCGGAGCGATTCGGCAGAGGAGTTCCAGGTCCTTGGCCTGGGCTTTTTCCCCCATCAGGGCGACCGCTCCCTCGACCACTTCTCGTGGATCGAAGCCGAGTTCTTCGAGGCGGCCCTTTCCCGCATCCATTTTGGAGAAGTCGAGAATATCGTTGAGGAGTCTCAGAAGCGCCTCACCCGAACCGTGGATGGTGCGAGCCAGGCCCTTCTGGTTTTCGTCGAGAGGGGTGGTGAGCAGCAGTTCAGACATGCCCAGGACACCGATCATCGGTGTGCGGATTTCATGGCTCATGTTGGCGAAAAATTGCGATTTGGAGGCGTTGGCGGCCTCGGCCGCCAGTTTCGCCTGGTTCAACTGGATGATGGAATCCTCCAACTGCTGATTGGTGCCGCGCAACTCTTCAGTGCGTTCCGCCACGACATTCTCCAGATTCTCCCGGTGAGCCAAGAGCAGCGCGTCGCGTTTTTCGATCTGGCCGAGCATGTCGTTGAAACCGTCGATCAGCGTACCGATCTCGTCTTCGGATGTCTTGCGGGCGCGCAGACGATAGTTGTCGCCCAGGCTTACCCGTTGCATGGTGTCGTGCAGATCCAGGATCGGTTCGGTGATCCGTCGCTGTAGCCGCTTGGCCATGAGATAGGCGACGAGGAAGGTCAGGCCGAGGAGGATCAGGGCGCCGAGGGCGTAGCGGCCAAGCCGCGAGTAGAGCCCGCCGAGCTCGGCCTGGATGTAGACCATGCCTACTTTCTGGCCATCGTTGAAGACCGGCAGAAAGACCGCGAAGTGGTGCAACGAAAGACAGTGGGTTTCCCCGGTCAGCGGAGCCGCTTCGGCCAGTTTCTCGCATTGCGGGACGGGCGGCGCGAAGCCGCTGAAGTAATTGATTTGATGTGCGAAAGGCTTGAACTCATGATCGAAGAGATAGGCCTGCTTGATCGGGGGATGGGAGGTCAGGCTGACCAGGTGACGATCGGCGGTTTGCCAGTCCCTGAGCATGAGACTGGCGCGGGTATGTTCCCCCACCATGTGGGCCAGGGTTGATAGTTCCCTCAGTAGGGATTGCTGGTAGAAAACGACTTCGTTGTAGACAAAGGTGGCCGAGGATAAACCCAGGGCTGCCCCGCTGACAATCATCATGATGCCGATAAGTTTATGTTGTATCGATTTTTTTCCGTTAGACGGCAGCAACACCATGATCGCCTTGGAGGGGTTGGGGGCGATGAAAGACGCCGCGCACCTTTCGCGAGGTGGAATCCTTTTGGGCCCTTTATGGAGTGGGCTGAAATTGGGATTAAGTAAGCGCTTTTGACCGGTTACGTCAAGATTTATCCGCGTCGAAGGGAAATTTATCGGAGGGGGTGGGGAGCGACGGGAGCGGCAATGTTCCGCCCCCGTCTTTAATTATCTGAAATTAGTCGGCTTTTTTATGGTGAAGCTCTTATCTCGAAGATCGTTCTCATTTGTGATGCACGCTGTTGACAGGTTGGGATGGTTTTTTGAAAAGCCCTTTGATCATTGCGAAGAAGAGCTTGATCCCGGGGAGTAGTTGCCCGACGATGATCAGTCCAATGAAGCAAAGAAACAGGATGACGGCCAAGCCGCTTTCAGCCGAATCCGGGCCGGATTCGGCCAACGACTGATAGGGGAAGGCCAGGCTCAGTGTGAAAATCCATGCTCCAAGGAGTTTTTTCATTTTCCGATCCTTTCCTGAATGGTCCACAGGGGCTTTCCCAACAAAATAAGCAGCGAATGTGCCAAGATTTGCATGAACCAATTAGTGGCCATAAGTATCCGATATGTTTGAAAATAAGAAATTATCAAAAATATCTGGATGTTTTTGGTTCAAGTAAAATGTATTGATTATTTATACATTTCAAGGTGTTCGGTTCTCTGTATGCACGCGGACACTTTTTGTAAGTGACCGAAATTGCAATGGTATTGTGTTTATCGTGGGGTGTATGCATCGAGTATTCAGGGATGTTTTTGTATTTTGCGATTCTCTCTGGAAAATTATTGGTGTAGGCTAATGCTGTTTTGATCAGGTATTGAAGGGGGGGTAAGGCATCTGGAAGTGTTGATGCCTAGTGGTTCTCATGAGGGAGTAGGTTAATTTTTTTTTTGCTTTTTTCTCCAAACGATGTTTAGTATACGACGTGTTGTATGCAGTATACACTCGAACGAGGATGTTGCCGGACTTGCCGGCATGCTCTGTGGATTGCTCATTGTGTGGGCTAACTATTGGCGAGGAGAGAGGAAATGGAATTTCTGGCTTGCTGGC
>CALJLX010000635.1 GCA_937982495.1 uncultured Desulfuromonas sp. | reverse complement strand
CAGTTCAACCAGGCCGGCGCGACCCGTTTCGGCTCGGGTTGGGCGTGGCTGATCGTCACGCCTGAAAAGAAACTCGCCGTCACCTCCACCGCCAATCAGGACAATCCCCTCATGGATATCGCCGAGGTCAAGGGCACGCCGATTCTCGCCGTCGACGTCTGGGAGCACGCTTACTATCTCAGCTACCAGAACCGCCGGACGGCCTATCTCGACCAGTGGTGGCAGGTGGTGAACTGGAACGAAGTCAACCGTCGCTTCGCCGAGGCAATGCGGCAATAAGCAAGCTTCGTCAAGAATATGTTCAAAAAACAAAACAGCCGCTCCGGGGTTCGAATCCCGCGAGCGGCTGTTTTGGGTGCTTGTCCTGGGGTGGATCTTCAGTTCTGCTTGCGGCGGCCGATCAGGGCGATTCCGACCAACCCTGCGCCGAGAAGGAGCAGGGTCGAGGGCTCGGGAACAGGCGTCAGTTGCGTTACCGTCAGCGTGGGGCCGGCAAGGGCGGTGTTTTCCCGCGAGGCCACGGCGTGAATGTAGTTGTGACTGCCGATCTGGTTCGTGGTCCGGGCCAGGAGGATCGTGGCGATGTCGTTGCTGTCGCTGTTCAGGAAGTCGATCAGGGCCTGGCTGGTGAAATCGAAAGCGCCCAGCCCCTTGCCGGTGAGGCTGAAGGTGCCGAGGGAGGCAAGGCCGGCGGCGTTCGCATAAACCCGACTGGGGGCGTTATTCCAGTTAAGGCTGTATTCCCCCCATCCGTCCAGGCTCTCATTAGTTAGGCCGAAGAGCTCGAATGAATAATTGATCGTGCTGAGGGTTGTCCCCCGGGCGCTGTCGACGAAATTCAGGGAGAGGGTCGCATCGGCGATCGCCGTGGCGGAAAGTCCGCTCAGATCGAAACCGAAATAGCTGATGCGGGTAAAAGCGGTGCCGTCCTGCCGTTTGATGAGATCGACGGTGGAAGTTCCATAGTTCGTCGCCGGAGTGCCGCTTTCAATATAAGTGTCTTTCGCGGCGGTCAGGGTCAGGGCCTGGGCCGTGGAGAAGCTGAGGGTCGTGAAGAGGGCGACGGCAAGAACGGTCATTAAATGTCTCATGGGCTTTATCCTTTTGAGAAAAAGAAAGGTATTCCTCGGAAGGATTAGCAAGAACCGCGCCTGTTTCTAGTCTATCGTTTTTCCGTTCATTTTTGTCATCAGGGGCAATTTTGTCTCAATAAGGTGTAAGGTTTCCCGACGGTCGTTTCCGGATTTCTTTACGATAAACAAAAGTTCCTTTTCGACGAATCGAAAATCGGTTCAATTTTCCATGGGCAGGGTCATCTCTTGAAACGGCACAATTTCGGCAGGACTCCAAGGGCTGATCTTTTTCTTTTCGGCGAATTCAGCCGACTTGCTTATTCCGGAGCGGAAAGTCGATAATAGGCCCATTCAAATCGCGACCGAGGAGGCGGCATGGAACGCAATTATCTGTACGACAACACCAAGTTTCTGATGATTTTCCTGGTGGTCTTCGGGCACCTGCTCGAACCGCTGGCGGGGCAGGGGGGGCTGGTCCGGGCGCTGTACCTGAGCATCTATTCCTTTCACATGCCGGTCTTTGTCCTTCTGTGCGGTTTGCTGACCAAGCCGAATCCGTCGGGGGATCAGTCGGCGAAAATCATCCAGTCGCTGCTCGTTCCGTTCCTCGCCTTTACCCTGCTCTATGAACTTTTCAACCTGCTGACCACCGGCCGCATCAGCCATTACAGCGCCGGCTTGCAACCTTACTGGCTATTGTGGTTCCTGTTCAGCCTCTTCTGCTGGCGGCTGCTCGCCCCCTTTTTCATGAAGTTGAAATACCCCCTGCCCATCGCCTTCGCCCTGGCCCTGGCGGCGGGCTATTCCGATCAGATCGGCTATTTTCTCGGCCTCTCGCGCACCCTCTTTTTCTTCCCCTTTTTCCTCGTCGGCCAGCAGATGTCGATCTCCGGTTTCGATGTCGTCGCCTGGCGCCGGCGGTTGCCCCGCTACCTCCCCGTCGCTGTTATGGTCGCGAATTTTCTTTTCTTCCTCATCGCCACCGATTTTTCGGCGCGCTGGTTGTTCGGCAGTTCCTCCTACGCCACCCTCGGGGCCGAAACCTTCGGGGTCTTCGCCCGCCTCGGCGTCTATGGGCTCTCGTTGGCTACGGCCGGAGCGGTGTTGCTGCTCATCCCCCAGGAGCAGACCTGGATGTCGGAACGGGGGGCGAATTCCCTGCATGTCTACGCCTGGCACGGATTTGTCGTGAAGCTCTTTTCGCTGCTCGGTGTCTTTGCCTTGGCCGGGAAGATGCCGCAGGCGCTCGGGGTTGGCCTGTGGTTTTTGATCGCTCTCGGCCTGACCGTTGCTCTTTCCGGCCCGACGACGGCGCGATTCACTCAGGGTCGGCTTCTCGATCCCCTTGCGCGAATGCTTCTGCGGGGGACGCGGTCCGCCCCGACAAGTTGATTTGCCGGGTCGCGACTCCCCCCTCTGCAACAATTAGTGCAGCCCAGGTTGCTTCCGCAACCTGGGCTGCACTGCTTTAAGGCCTTGCCGGATGGCCAAAAATAGAAAATGCTAATTGGCGAGCGCAGCTGGGGTTGCGTCATTTTCCGGGGCCGGGATCGGCGGGGGGCCGGGTTATTTAAGAAAACCCTCGTGATCCCTGCGGGTTAAATTATTAGAAAAAACTTGGCACCGGAATTGCCTGTTTTAGAGATTACCAACCTGTGGCTGGCGCCGGTTGGCGTCAGCGAGAGGGCTGTCCATGAATCTCACCGGAAAAATCGTCCGTATTCTCGGAACGCGTCGTTTGCACAGCGAGGTCCTGGCCGAGTTCATCCGCTGTCGACTGGGGGCCGAATGTCAGCTTTCCTCAGGTATCCATGGGGATACTCTCCCGGGGACCTTGCTGCTGCTCGACTGCCTCGGCGCCGATCGCGAGAGCTTGCTGTGCCGATTGCGCCAGGGGCCTTTGTCCGGTTCTTCCGGGGCGCTATTCGCGCTGTTCAATCTCGGTCGGGGTTTGGGCATCGAGCAAGAGGCGCTGGCCGCCGGCGCCAGGGGGCTTTTTTTCGAGGACGATTCCGCGGAAACCCTGCTCCGGGGGATTTTCGTCCTCTTCGCCGGCGAATTCTGGGTGCCCCGGCGGATGCTGAGCGAATATCTGTTGAGCCGCATCCTGCCCGCATCGCCGGCGCCGGCGGATACGCCTTCCCTGACCCGGCGCGAACGGGAGGTGCTCGGCCTGCTCGCCAACGGGGCCTCCAACGACCAGATCGGCTGCCGCATGTGTATCAGTACCTGTACGGTGAAGACGCATGTTTACAACATTTTCCGCAAAATTCACGTTTCCAGCCGTCTGGAAGCCGCGCTCTGGACCGCGCGCCATGTTTAACGGCTTCCGGGTTTGCCGCGAAAGGGTCGGACTGAGGCGATAAGCGTCGACCCTGAGTTATTTCTGATTGTCTTGTAATGTGTCGCCCGCGCGGGAACCGCGCGGGCGATCGTTTTTCTAAGACTTCGGTATGAGAAGCCGGGGCGAGTTCCTACGAAAGTCGTAGTTTTGGGAAGGGAAAAATCGGCCTTAAATTCATACTGTCGCTCGATTGTGAAAAAAACTTTTCAAGCGCTTATTAAAAGTGTACAACCAAGCGCTGTGCCTGGTTTGATTTCACTAATGAAAGGAGTGTCAAATGAGAAAGATGATTTTCTTGAGACTGTTGGCCCTGATCTGCTGTCTCGGTTTATTGGCGACTTCAGCCTTCGCCGCCAAGCCGGCACCCGTTCCGACGGATTCGGGAACCCTGACCGGCAAGGTCACTATCGCCGGCACCCGCACCGCCATCGTCGGCGCGACCATCACCGCCGTCGGTAGCGCCGGCACCTACACCGCCGTGACCAACAGCAAGGGGTCCTACACCCTGGCGCCGCTGGCCGGGGGCTACACCGTCACCGCCGCCGCCACCGGCTACGCCAGCCAGAGCTTTTCCGTCACCATCAAGGCGGGGACGACCACCATTCAGAATTTCGCCCTCTCCACGGCCGTCGTCACCACTGGAGTGCTCACCGGCACGGTGACCAGCGCCGCGACCGGGACCGCCCTGGCGGGGGCCGCGGTCGCCGCCGATCACGGCGGTTACAGCGCCGTCACCGGCAGCGATGGCAAATATTCGATGACCGTTGCCGCCGGCAGCTATGCCCTGACCGCCTCGGCCGCCGGGTTCGTCGCCGCCACCAAAACGGCCTCGGTCGTCGCCGGCGCCACCACGACCACCAACTTCGCCCTGGCGCCGGTGGCCGTGGCCCTGGCCATTGACTCCCTGACCGCCACCCCCGATGCCTTCGTCGAAGCTTCGGCGGCGGCCATCACCCTGAGCGCCGTCGTGGCCGGGACGCCGAGCGAGTTCGCCTGGACCCAGCTTTCCGGGCCGAAGGTGCCCCTGACCGCCCTGGGCGCGACGAGCGCCAGCGCCGATGTGAGCGCTCTTCAAGTCGCGGCCGAGGCCGAACTGGTCTTTCAGCTCACCGTCGGCGACGGCACCGCGGCCGTGAGCAAAACCGTGACCGTAGCCGT
>CALJLX010000634.1 GCA_937982495.1 uncultured Desulfuromonas sp. | reverse complement strand
GGCCAAGTACAGGCAGTGACGGCTGGATCGTTTTTACCAGGGGGGATCATGGATCGACTCAAGGAATTCTTCGACGCCTGCCGTCAGGGCGATCACGACCTGGTCAAAAACCTCGTTGCCAGAGGCATCGATCCACGTTCCCAGCATGATTTTGCCCTGGTCGTTGCCGCCGAACGGGGGAAGACCGAGCTGCTCCGGATTCTGGTGGAGGACTACGGATTGGCTGTTGACGCCTGGGAGGGTGCGGCGTTGCACCATGCCGCCGCCTCGGGGCGGATGGCGTCCGTCCGTTTTTTGCTGGAAAAGGGATGCGACGTCGAAGCCCGGGACAACCGCGCTCTCCGCTGGGCCGTTTTGCGTGGTCACGTGGAAGTAGTAAGGCTTCTGCTGGCCCAAGGGGCGAATCGCCATGTGCTCACGGCCGTGGATTTGACCAGCGCCTGCGGCAGCGGTCATTTGCCGCTGGTTAAGTACCTGATGGAAGAAGTCGGTTTGGCCTCCGATGACGACAACCCGCTTCGTCTTGCGGTCATTGAAGGCCATCATGAAATCGTTCGTTATCTGTCGCAAACCGAAAAAGCGGACATCCGGGCGGACGACTCCTATCCACTGCGCCATGCGGCCAGGGTTGGAAATCTGAGCATGCTGGAAACGGCCGTCGCCCTGGGCGCCGATGCCCATGCGAAAAGGGACGAGGCCTTCAGGTCGGCAGTAAAGGGAGGGCATCTGGAATGTGTGGAATTTCTCGTGGAGCGTTGTGGGGTCGCCGTACATGTGTTAACGGATGAGGATATCGCCGGCGTGGCCGACAGGGCGGTGAAGGCCTATCTGCAGGCGCGGTCGAAGGGGAAGGGCCGGTGATCATGAGCGGCTTGGAGCAAGGGAAAATCCTCGGGAAGTCAAGGAGGGGGCAGGGGTTGAAAACCGCTGTCGACGACGGATCAGATGCTCGAAACATCAACCAGGAGGAGGTCATGACCGAACGGCGTTCATTTCTCAAAGGAATTATCGGGGCCATGGCGGGATGCGTTTGCCTGGTCGCCCCGCGCCCCAAGCTTGTGGCTTTACCGGAGCCACCCGTTTTTGCCTCGGAGCCTTCCGGATTCGAACTGGGGTGGTTTCAGCTGGAAAAAACGGAACGAGGCTATGTGGTTCCAAAGCTCCTTGCGACAATCTCAGGAGGGGTGGTCATTGTCACCAGGTCATCGCACCCCGGCAGGCTGGCGGTCTATTCCCAAACGGCGTGGTTGCGGCTTATCGAGGGATTGCGCCAAGTTCCCGCCGATGTACGTTCCGCCGTCATTCGCCTGGTCATCGCTCCCGCTCAGGAAATTGATCTTCGGGATCCTTATCTGGAAATACCGGAATTCCTGAGAGCCTATTCCGGTCTGGGAAACCGCTCCCTGCTTCTGGCCTATGATGGGCAGAAGGGGTTCCTGCAGGCCGCCTGAAATCTCATCCCCGGTAAATTTTCCGCAGATTATTGGCCATCTCCCTGAATTCCTTCCGCAGGGATTCCGGCTCCAGAATCTCGACGCCATCGCCGAAACTCAACAGCCAGCGGCGCAGTTGATAGCTGTCTTCGATTTCCGCTTCCAGCAAGACCATCTCATCTTCCGTCTCTTCGAGCGTTAACTCGCCGGGAAACCGGGTCTCGAAGAGATAGACCGCCTCTTCCCTGGCGAACAGGGCCTTGAGGCGGATTTTGCCCTCACCGGTCGGGTAGCTGAATTCCCCTTTGTCCAGGTAGCGTTTAAGAGAGAAATCCGTGGGGATAGTAGCGCTGTTCGGAAGAAGGGTCGCGGCGTCCATGCGATGCAGAAGGAATTGCAGGGGGTTGTCGTACTGGCCGATGGTACCGACCAGGTAGATCAGGTTGTCGACGAAAACCAGCCCCAGGGGATTGATGTCCGGGTAGTCCCGTGATTCCTCTTCGTTACGGCGGCGATAGCGCAAAGCGAGTTTCCGCTCCTTCAGTACCGCCTCGAACACCCTGTCCAGCACGCCTTCCTTGAGGACCGGCGGCTGCAGCTGAAAAGCTCGCGGGGCGACGCGGATCTTCTTTGGCCAGGCACCGAGAGCCGAACCGCTCAGTTTGTCCAGAACCTTGCCGGCGTTGGTGACGTAAGGAGCCAGCGTTTCCCGGGTCGCCGGCGGCAACATGCCGGCCAGGTAACGATCCGCCAACAAAAAGGTCAGGGCGGTGTGCGGCCCCATCGAGGGGATGTCGAAGAGCGCTCCTCCCTGCGCCCAGGACCAGCCGTAGGGCCGGGAATTTTCGTCGTAGACCAGGGGGAAGACCCGGGATTCGGCCAACTGCATCAGATCGCGCTGGATCGTCCGTCGGCTTACCTCATATCCGGCATCGCGCAACTCCCCTTCGATGGTGGCGGCATCGACCTTTCGGGGATACGTCGGAATCCGCTTCAGCATCAGCCACTGGCGATAGAATTTGTCCATGGAAAGTCCCTCCCTGGGCTCAGCCTCCTCCCGATAGGCGACAAAATCTGTCGCGCCTCTGCGCTATAGTTATCATCACAGCCCATGCGAATCAAGACTGGTCAAAAACGAGGCATACATATTGCTTTTCAATGCCGGTAGTCCAAATGCGCCGCTATGTGTGATCTGTAATCGTCGGGAGGGGAATGCAAATCATGTCTAGCCGTGCCCGGAAACCATCGCACTACCTCAGCAAGTCCCTCTACATCCGTGGCCTGCAATGCCACAAATCCCTGTATCTGCGGAAACATTTCCCCGAGCTTAAAGACGATCCGGATGCCCAGACCCAGGCCCGCTTCAGTGCCGGGGACGATGTCGGAGAATTGGCACGGGATCTTTTTCCGGGCGGCGTCCTGGTGCCGTATATAGAAAACGGCTCTGCCGCCCAGATCAAACAGACCGCGGACGCCATGGCCGCCGGCAAGAAGGTCATTTATGAAGCCACCTTCGATTACGACGGAATCTTCGTCAAGGTGGACATTCTGCGGAAAACCGTTAGGGGATGGCAGATCTACGAGGTCAAGTCGTCTTCCACGCTGAAGGAGGTGCATAAAGACGATGTCGCCCTTCAGTATTACGTGCTCACCAATCTGAACGTCCCGGTCACTAAAGCGTTTGTCGTTCACCTCAACAAAACGTATGTGCGCCGGGGCGACCTCGATCTTCAAGAACTTTTCGCCAAGGCCGATGTCACCCGGGAGGTCAAGGCGAAACAGGGGGGTATCGGGACCGAAATCACCGCCCAGAGGAAGATGCTGGCGAGGGAAAACCCGCCGAAAATCGATATCGGCCCCCACTGCTCGGATCCCTATGGCTGCGACTTCACAGGGCATTGCTGGCGGCATATCCCGGATGATTCGGTTTTTGACCTGGCGGGAAACGGGGTCGATAAATTCGCGTTATACCGGGAGAGAATAATCACCCTGAAAGCCGTTCCCCTCGACCGACTCAAGGGAAAACAACGCCAGCAGGCCGAAACGGCCCGCGAGAAACAGGTGATTGTCGACCGGGAAAAACTCGCGGAATTCCTCGACCAACTCTGGTATCCCCTCTGTTTTCTCGACTTCGAAACCTTCAGCATGGCAATTCCGCCCTACGACGGACTGAAGCCGTATCAGCATGTTCCCTTCCAGTATTCCCTGCACTACCAAAAGAGAAAAAACGGCAAGCTCTACCATCGAGAATTCCTGGCCGAACCGGGCATTGATCCCCGAAAAGGGTTGATCGAGCAACTGCTGGTGGACATTCCCGAAGAAGCCTGCGTGCTCGCCTACCACAAGTCCTTTGAGGTCGGTCGACTCAAGGAACTGGCTGAGCATTTTCCCCGCCATAAAAAGAAAATCGGGAAAATCATCGACAATGCCATCGACCTGGAAGACCCCTTCCGGCACAGGGCGATCTACTCGTGGCAACAGAAAGGTTCTTCTTCGATCAAGAAAGTTTTGCCGGCCTTCGTCAAAGGAATGAGTTACGAGGGCATGGCCATTGGCAACGGCGGCGAAGCAATGGAGGCATACCATGAAATGTGTGACTTGAGGGACAAGCCGGAAGAGTTGGCCAGATTGAGGCAAGCGTTGTTGGAGTATTGTCGGCAGGATACGTTGGCGATGGTGGATTTGGTCAATATGGTTAATAACCACAAGGAGGACAGATGAACATTCAAGTGAATTGGAAACAACCTATCGTACTTATCGACGGAGATGATAAGAACTTGATTTACACATGCGAAAATATTGAAAATTTTTCTGAAGATTCTGGAGTATATGTTTTTGCAAGGAATTATGGTGAAAACGTAGTACCTCTTTATATCGGTAAGGCAGTGAATTTAAAAAGACGAATTATCCAACAGTTCAATAATGCAAAACTAATGAATGCCATAAAAAAGACTTCTAACGGCAAAAGGATTCTTCTAATTGGTGAACTTGAATACAATGGAAAGCAAGACCCAGGGAAAATGCTTAGTGTTCTAGAGCCTACTCTTATTGAACATTTCTTATCCATGGGATTCGAGTTATTAAACATACAGGGGACTAAAAGGCCTGTTCACACAATCACGTTCAGGGGCAATCAGACTT
>CALJLX010000633.1 GCA_937982495.1 uncultured Desulfuromonas sp. | reverse complement strand
TGCGCCAGGGGATTGATCTGCCCGGAGATCTGCAAGGGCGAGAGATTTTCCAGATGGCCGCGCAAATCGACCTCGGCGGGCTCCACCCCCGCAGTGGAAATCCGGCCGATCTTGCCGCCGAGTTGATACATGGTGGTAGAGAATGCCGGCTGCATCTGTCGGTCGCTGAAGGAAACGGTGCCCCCTTGCAAGGTGATGGCATCGATGGCGATTTCCGGACCCGGCGCGGCGGGCGTGGTTTCCGGCGGACCCGGTTCGGCGACCGCCACGGCTTCGGCGGGATTCGTCGACTAAGACGCCGCCGCCGAGGAAACCGCCTCTTCTTCCCCGGGGGTCGTTTCCGGTTCTTCCGCAGCGACGATGCCGTTCAGATTGAGCAACCCCTTTTCGTCGATAACGATCCGCGCCGTGTAGTCGCTCAGGGCGATGCCGCCGATCCGCAGAGCGAAGGGCTGAATCTCCCCCTCGATGCCGTCGATCTGCAAACTCCCCCAGCGCAGCAGCTCCTCGCGGAGCTCGCCGTCAAGACCGTAGAAGTTGCGGATGCCGAGATTGCCGGAGAAGGCCCCGGTCAGCCCCGTCTTTTTCGGATCGAGCCTGACCTTCAGGTCGGTGTCGAGCTGGCCGTCGGCCAGGATCATGCGCACCGTATCGGGGAAATAGGGGACAAAATCGGTCAGGGCGATCCCCTTCAGGCGGCTGTGCAGGTTGAGCTTGCCGGTGGCGGCGACCAGATCGCCGGAAAGATCGAGTTTTCCGGTTTTTCCGTACCCGCTCTTCAGCCGGAAAGGGCTGGTGACGGCGTCCGGACCGGCGAGATTCTTGACGGAGAGTTCGAGTCTGCTCAGCACATGGCGCACCGGCGTTTTCGGCATGCGGTCGGTAAAAGCGATACGCACGCCCTGGGCGGCGATCTCCCCCACCCGGTAGCTGAGTGGCGGTTTGGCCTCGGCCAGGGCCGCGGCAACGGGCATCTGTTCCAGTTTCTGGGGGGGCGGCTCCGTTTCCCGCAGCAGATTGAGGGGCGACACCCGCCCGTCGCGGTCCATGGACAGCACCACCGCCCCCTCGGCCAGTTCGACCCGGCCAATCTCCAGTTGCTGGCGGGCGTCGTCGAACTGGACCCCGTCCACCTTCAGGTGGGCCAGCTTCAGTTCTTCCTCGCCACCGAAAGGGACTTGCAGATTCTGCACATCCAGCGCGGCATCGGCGACCTTGAGCACACCCTCGCGGAAATCGAGGCCGGCCCGCGCCGCCGCCGTCCCCGCCAGCGGGTAGTTCAGAAACAGGGAAAGGTAGGGATGGTACTCCTTCAGGCTAAGCCCGCTCAGATCCACGGTGGTTGCCACCGCCAGCGGCTCCAGCACCAGTGCCCCGTCGACCTTGAGCCGCTCTTCCCGGTCGGTCTGCAGGGAAAGATCGTAGACGGCGCGGCTCTCGGGAGCGGTGGAGAAATC
>CALJLX010000632.1 GCA_937982495.1 uncultured Desulfuromonas sp. | reverse complement strand
GTTTTGGCCCTCTCCCCCGGCATCTCGACTGGTCAGTAAATAATTTTATTTCGTTATCCGGCATTGTCTTATAATTTTGTCGGTTTCCCCTGTTCAATTTTGGCACAGTTGTTGTATTACGAGTTTTCGACATCACAAAGGCAGACGTTCCCAGCCTGTACCTTTTGGTTAGTCCGGGCGCCCGCCGGGTCGGGGCGGTTATCGTCCAGCCGCCCGGCCCGGACGGATATCGGAAAGGAGGTGGAAGAGAAAGAGTGGTCATTCCGAATTGATTCGGAGCGTAGGCGGTTTTAATCGGCAAAACGGCCTTGTGCATTATGATATAATTTATATCTTTATGAAGGGAGGTGAAATATAAGAATAATTTCAGTTTTCTTGATTCTGGCGGCGGTTCTGTGCTTGGTAACGACTTGCTGTGACGACTGCAAAGATTGCCCGGTCTGCCCGGAAGCGGAAGCCGAGGAGCATCTGTTCTATATTGCTCCGAAACAGGGCAATATGGTTAAAATCTTCTCGGTCGAGCGGGAGGCTTTCATCGATTCGCTGGTGGTGGATAGTATAGCCAGTAATAGCATTATGAGAATCCATGTCATTAGCGATGATTCGCTTCTGGCCGTTACGGCAGGCTCGAAAACCTATATTGTGGATCTTAAAACGAAGGGAATTATTGATTCCTTTGGCAGTCGTGCTCTTATGTTTAGCAGAAACTCGCGGTTCTATTTTGATGGTAATTCTCTGTACCTGTACCCGGAGCATACTTTAATTTACACCGATCCTGAAAGCGGAGGTTTTGGGCGATTCTGTAATCAATCCGAAATCCTGACTTATCAATATTATGTAACTCCTAGAGATCCAATCGAGCTGGGCATTTATAACATTCTGGGGGGATCATTCAACCATGCCATTAAAACCTGGCATGGCCATGGAGTAACATTTTTTGCAAGTCAGGCGGTCGGCAGTCTGCAGAAAGTCTTTATAGATGCGGCGACATACTGCGCTTTAGGGGTTTGCGATTTTGATTCGGATACTCTAAGGATGCTGAAATATTTACCATACGGCGGAGGCGCGACCCTGGTTGTCAGCCCGGATGATAAATATGTCTTTTTCACCGATTATGGGCCGACACCTTTCGGCTATGGCCCCAGCGGGCATATATTTGTCTGGGATGCCGAAATGGAGGATTCGGTGGCGGCTATTGCATACCCCTTCACCTGGAACGAGCAGTTCAACATGCTGGTGATGTCATATGACGGCAAATACCTTATAGCACGGCCATTCAATGAGATGAATGAATTTACGACTTTTTGCCTGATCGATGCTCAAAATCATGAAGTCATTGGCACCTATGATTGCGGTTTTCTGACGGGCAACGTCACGGCCAAATATTGCATCAGAGACATGCTAACTTATTGAGCGCGCGGGTAAATGAGCGCACTATCAGCAACTTGGAAAATAGCGGCCATAAATCAAGAAGGCAGTAATTTCCTTTAAACGATGGAGTATTGAAATGAAAACAAATATATCAATTTTCGGGGTATTATTGTTTTTCGCAATATCGAATGCCGACGCTCAATATTATTACTCCGATAACAGGCAAATAGCTTTGAACGTGGATTCATCAAAGATATTAATTTTATTTTCAGAAGACCCATTCCAATTTGACGATTTTATTCAAGGCTATCCGCGAATTGATTCGGTGAAGGCAGCTTTTGGGCAAGATGGATTTAAAGTAACTGAAATTAATTCAGGGACAAATTTGGATCAGTTCCTTGATTCATTGTTGGCAGATCCCCGAGTATCGCTGGCAAATCCATATTTTATAAACAGTCAGGATTCGGCCCTGATGGTCGGACGGACAATATGCTGCAAATTCGGGGATAATGTTTCTTATGATTTTATTGACAGCCTGAATAACGAA
>CALJLX010000631.1 GCA_937982495.1 uncultured Desulfuromonas sp. | reverse complement strand
TCCTATCTGGAATCCTGCGAGGACATCGCCGAGGGGCGGGTCGAGATCAATCTCATGGAAAAACCCGCGACCCCCGCCCAGCCGGATGTCCGGCTCTTTCTCGGCGAGGAGGCGACCTACGTCGACGACGAAAACACCTCCTTCAAGGGGATGGTCGTCCTCGGCGCCAATACCCAGGTGGTGGGCAAGGCCCGCCTGAGCAACTGCGTGGTCGGCCGCAACTGCATCATCGAGGACGGCGTCGAGCTGAGAAACGCCATCCTCTGGGACAACATCTACGTCAAGAAGAACAGCACCATCCACGGCGCGGTCCTCTGCGACAACGTGCGCGTCGGCCAGAAGGTGGTGATCGAGGAAGGCGCGGTGGTCGCCGAGGAGACGACCATCGGCGACGAAGCCCTGATCAAGAAGGATGTGAAGATCTGGCCGCGCAAGGTCATCGAGGGCGGGGCGACGGTCACCACCAACCTGATCTGGGGCGAAAAGTGGCGCAAGAGCATCTTCGAGGGGGCCATCGTCCGCGGCCTCACCAACGTCGAGCTGACCCCCGAATTCGCCGCCAAGCTCGGCGCCGCCTACGGTTCGATCCTGCCCAAGGATTCCTTCGTCCTCTCCGGCCGCGATTCGATCCGCTCGTCGCGCATGCTCAAGCGCTCCTTCGCCGGCGGCCTCCTCTCGGCGGGGATCAACGTCCGCGACACCAAGATGATCTCCCTGCCGGTGCTGCGCTACAAGCTCACCACCTTCGGCGAGTCGGGGGGCATCCACTTCCGCCAGTCGCCGGACGATCCCATGGCCACCGACATTCTCTTCTACGATGCCGAAGGGATTGAAATTTCCTCGGCCACGGCCAAGAACATCGAGCGGATCTTCTTCAAGGAAAACTTCCGTCGGGTGCACTACACCGACCCCGGCGGCATCTCGGAGATCCCCCGCATCTACGACTACTACCACGAAGGCTTCCTCCATGCCCTCGACCGCAAAGCCATCGCCAAGGCGGCGCCGAAGGTCGTGGTCGACCTCAACCATTCCTCGGCCGGCGAGGTGCTGCCGGCGCTGCTCAACGAGCTGGGCTGCGAGGTCATCGAACTCAACTCGCAAGTCACGGAAAACTGCACCGGCAAGGGCCCCGAACAGGACGCCAAGGCGATGGATCAGCTCTCGCGCATCGTCGTCACCCTCGGCGCCAAGGCCGGCTTCTGGATGGGACCGTCGGGGGAACGGTTGCTGCTGGTCGATGAGTGCGGTCAGGCCTTCTCCAACATCGAAGCGTTGACCACCCTGGCGGCGCTGGTCTGCAAAGCCGAACGGGAGGGGAGTCTGGTGGTGCCGGTTTCGGCGCCCTCGGCCATCGAACAGCTGGCGGCCGAGGCCGGCATGCAGGTGAAACGGACCAAGACCGACCCCCGCTCCATCATCGAATCGGCCAAGGAACGACAGGTGCGGTTCGCCGCCTCGATGGACGGACGCTTCGCCTTCCCCTCCTTCCAGTACAACTTCGACGCCCTCCACACCGTCGCCAAGATCCTCGAACTGCTGACGCGCACCGGGCTGACCCTGGGGCAGACCCGGCAGATGCTGCCGCGGCGCTTCTACGAGCATGTGGAAGTTTCCTGTTCCCAGGAGTTCAAGGGGGGGATCATGCGCAAGATGAGCGAGGATTCCGTCGATCTGGAAGCCTCCTTCATCGACGGGGTGCGCATCCAGATCAACCAGGACTGGGCGCTGGTGCTCCCCGACCAGTACCGGCCGGTCACCCACATCGTCGCCGAATCGGCGGAACTGGCCACCGCTCGCCGGTTGGTGGAGAGCTACCGATTGAAAGTCGAAAAATGGAAACAGGAACTCCAGTAGAAGCGCCCCCGAGTGGGCGCCCGTCCCCCCAAAATGAATCGTCCGACCTCCTTGGGCGATTCATGAATCGCCCCTACGCCGAATCGGTCGCCGCCCGGACCGGAGCGAAGTCCGGCCCGGGCAGCGGATGGGAACGCCGTTCATGAAACCTCTACGGGTCGCCATCCTCTGGCACATGCACCAGCCGGACTACCGGGATCCGGTCACGGGCCGGACCCTGCTGCCCTGGACCTATCTGCATGCGGTGAAGGATTACGGCGAAATGCTCAAGACCGCCGCCGAGGTCCCGGGGGCGCGCATGACCTTCAACCTGGTGCCGACCATGCTCGAACAGCTGGCGCGCTATGTCGACGGCAGCGCCCGGGACCTGTGGATCGAGACGGCCGCCAAGCCCGCCGGCGCGTTGGACGCCGAGGAACGCGCCCTGATTCTGCGCCAGTTCTTTTCGGTCCACACCGATCGTCACATCCAGCCCTTCCGCCGCTACCGGGAGCTGGCGCGGCGCCGGGGCACCAGTCCCGCCCCCGACAGCCAGGCCTTCTCGGAACAGGATCTGCGCGATTTGCAGGTGTGGTTCCTGCTCGCCTGGTCCGGCCATCATCTGCGTCGGGAATCCCCTCTGATCAAGTACCTGCTGGTTAAGGGCGAGCACTTCACCGAGGAGGAAAAAGCCCAGCTGCTGGCTCTTTACGACCGGGTGATCGGCGAAGTGAACGACCTCTACCGCAAAATGGAGGAGACCGGCGACATCGAGATTTCCGTCACCCCCTACGCCCACCCGATTCTGCCCCTGCTTTGCGGCACCGCCGTCGCCCGCGAGGCGACCCCCGGCATCCAGTTGCCGGCGGCGGCCTTCAAGCATCCCGAGGACGCCCGTTTGCAGGTGCGCCTCGGCCTTGACTTCGTCAGCGAAAAACTGGGGGCTAAATCACGCGGCATGTGGCCCTCGGAAGGCTCGGTGAGCGAGGAAACGGTGCGCATCCTCGCCGAGGAAGGGGCGGCCTGGGCCGCCTCCGACGAAGGCATTTTGGCGCGCAGCCTCCCCGGCGGCCTTTCCGACCGGCGCCGCCTCTACCGCCCCTACAGCTACGCCGGGCTGCCGCTGATTTTCCGCGACCGCGAGCTCTCCGACCGCATCGGCTTCGTCTATGCCCACTGGAGCCCGGAGCGGGCCGCCGCTGATCTTATCGAGCAGCTCAAGCGGGTCGCCGCTCTCGCCCCGGACGGGCTGATCCCGCTGATCCTCGACGGCGAAAACTGCTGGGAGCGCTATCAGGACAACGGCCATCCCTTCCTCATCGCGCTGTATCAGGGACTGCTGG
The DNA here is from genome assembly GCA_937982495.1 of uncultured Desulfuromonas sp. Lineage (GTDB taxonomy): Bacteria > Desulfobacterota > Desulfuromonadia > Desulfuromonadales > Trichloromonadaceae > Trichloromonas. The sequence goes on along the minus strand of CALJLX010000631.1, from coordinate 318 downwards.
CGGAGCCGAGCCTGCGCATGGTCACGGTCCGTGAAGCCCTGGGGGAGATGCGGCCGGAGCCGCTACCGAAACTGGCGGCCGGGTCGTGGATCAATTCGGATTTCTGCATCTGGATCGGCCATCCCGAAGAGAACACCGCCTGGGATTGGCTGGAGCGGGCGCGGCGCGACGTGCTGGAGGCCACCGGCCTGAAAGTCCCCGACGGCGGCGACGGCCAACCCTTGCCGGAAATCCTCAAGCATCTGCTGCGCGCCGAGGGGAGCGACTGGTTCTGGTGGTACGGCGACGACCATTCCACCGATCAGGCGGACATCTTCG
>CALJLX010000630.1 GCA_937982495.1 uncultured Desulfuromonas sp. | reverse complement strand
CCGGTCATGGTCATGCATCCGATCAGCCCCGAACTGGAAGGGAAAAATCTCTCCGATAACCGCGACCCGCAAGGGAAGGCGCTCTTCGTGGAGATGGCCGAGGTCGCCAAGAGCAAGGGGGAAGGCTTCGTCGAATACCAATGGGCCAAGCCCGGGTTCAGCGCGCCGGTGCCCAAGCTCTCTTTCGTCAAAGCCGTGCCCCAGTGGGGCTGGGTAATCGGCGCCGGCATCTATCTCGACGATATCGAAGCCGACCTCGCCCAGACCCTGACCCTGCTCATCGCTATCGTCGTCGCGGTCCTGCTGTTGGCCATGATCCTGGCTTACCTGACCGCCCGCGATCTCTCCGTCCCCATGGCCCGGGTCGTGGCCCTGCTCAAGGAGATGGCGAATGGACGTCTCGGCAGCCGCTTGCGCCTCGACCGGCGGGATGAAATCGGCCAGCTGGCGGCGACCATGGACAGCTTCGCCGACGACCTGGAAAAAGAGATGGTGGAAAACCTCAAGCGGCTGGCCGCAGGGGATCTGACCGTCGAAGTCCGGCCCCGAGACAACCAGGACGCCATTCGCGGCGCCCTCAACCGCCTGGCCCACGATCTCAACGACCTGGTCGGACAGATCCAGGTCGCCAGCGAGCAGATCGCTTCCGCCAGCTCCGAGGTTTCCGACGGCAGCCAGCACCTCTCCGAAGGGATGACAACCTCGGCCAGTTCCATGGAAGAGGTTGCCAGCTCGATGACGGAAATCGGCTCGCAGACCAAACACAACGCCGAGAATGCAGCCCAGGCCCAGAAACTTGCCAGTGTCGCCCGAGCTGCCGCCGAAAAGGGGAGCCTGCAGATGCAGTCGATGGTTTCGGCCATGCAGGAGATCAACGAATCGGGACAGAACATCTCCAAAATCATCAAGGTTATTGACGAGATCGCCTTCCAGACTAACCTGCTGGCACTGAACGCGGCGGTGGAAGCGGCACGAGCCGGACAGCACGGCAAGGGCTTCGCCGTCGTCGCCGAAGAGGTGCGCAATCTGGCGGCGCGCAGCGCCAAGGCCGCCCGGGAAACGGCCGGCCTCATTGAAGGCTCGGTGGCGAAAACCCATAACGGCACCGCCATCGCCGAACAGACCAGCAGCGCTCTCGATGAAATCGTCGTAAGCGTCGCCCGGGTTTCCGATCTGGTGGCGGAAATCGCCGCCGCCAGCAGCGAACAGGCCAACGGCGTCAGCCAGGTCAGCGTCGGCATGGAACAGATCGATCAGGTGACCCAGCAGGCCACCGCCAACGCCGAAGAGAGCGCCGCCGCCGCCGAGGAGCTGGCCAGCCAGGCGAGCCAGCTGCGGGAGATGCTGGGCCGCTTCAAGATTCGCGGCGCTTCGGCCAAACCTCAGACTCCGACCCGCTCGAGGCGGCCGGCGTCACCTCCGGCAGCGCCCAAACCCCAGCGACGCATGGCCATCAGCCATGAAACGGGCTGGGGAGAGACCCCCACACCCAGCAAGACCAAAAACGACGTCCAGGGGAGCGACTTCATCGCCCTGGATGATCACGAATTCGGCAAATACTGACTGTTCGGCCTGGGCCGGTTGACCAACCGGCCCAGTTTTTTACGAATCCCGCGACCAACGGCAGGGAAGCTATTAATCCCCGCCGCTCCTTAATGAGACAACGGCTTTTGCCTCTTGTCTTTTCCCGTTCGAGCCCGTATGATAACGGGAATTTTTCTTTCTTTTCCTTGGGATGGACATGCTGCTCTTTCTGCAACGACATGCCCGGGCCGTTTGGCTGCTGCTCATCGCCTTTAGCGGACTGTGCCTCGGCAGCCTGACCTCCAGCTTGCTCGGCCTCGGCCTTGAGCACTCCCGCCCCTCGGTTCCCCCGGAACAAAGGATCGCTCCCGCCGCCACCGGCGCCGGCACCCGGGATTACGCCGCCATCACCCAACGTAATATTTTCGATTCCAATGGTCCCGCCGCCGCGCCGGCATCGACTGCGTCGTCACGGAGCCGGGACAAAACGACGCCCGAGACGGCTACGGTCGCCGCTTTGCCCCGTGCCGACCTCAAGCTCATCGGTACCGTGATCGGCAGCGATGAAGAGTCCCTGGCGCTGATCATGGCAAGTAACGCGCTGAGCGCCTATCGCCCTGGGGATTCCCTCCCGGGAGGCGGGCGGCTTTTGACGGTTGCCCGCAATGTCGCCCATATCGAAAACGCGGACGGCAGCCTGAGTCTGTTGCAGCTGCACCAGGATCCATCTGCCTCCACGGCTTCCGCCGCCCCCCCCACTCGCCGACAACCCCCTGCCGCTTCCCCTGCCCCGCAAACGGATGCCGAAGGCATCCGACCGGTCGCCCCGAACCGCTGGCTGATCGAAGGGGACGTCGTCGAGCAAGCCCGGGGCAATCTTGGCGAGCTCCTCAAATCGGCGCGCATGGAGCCGCGCCTGGTCAACGGCGCCACTGACGGTTTCGTCATCGCCATGCTGCAGCCGGGCTCCCTGCTAAGTCAGATGGGATTCCACAAGGGGGATGTGGTCATGCAGGTCAACGGCATGCCCCTGGACAGCCCGGAAAAGGCTCTGCAGATCTTCCAGCAGCTGCGCGAGGCCCGTTCCCTGCGCGTCCATGTCGAACGCCAGGGAGAGCCTTCCGTCTTCGAATATGATGTAAACTGACCAAGAGCGTCCACCCGGGCCCGGCCCGACACCCCTTGAGAATTCCTGTCCCGACAACCCCTGGGAGGAGGTAGCATCCGGTGGCATTTCATAAAGGCACAACACCGAGACTGTTCGTGGCGTTTCTGCTCTGGCTGGCGATCGCCGGCAGCGGCGCGGCCGAGGAAAAATTCAATCTCGATTTCAAGGACATCGAACTGCCGGCCCTGGTCCAGGTCATCGGCGAAGTGACCGGCCGGAATTTCGTCTACGACGAAACCGTCAAGGGGAGCGTCACCGTCTCCTCCCCCCTGGAGCTGAGCCGCGACGAAGCCTATAATCTCTTTCTCACCGTCCTCGGGGTGAAGGGTTTCACCGTCGTCCCCTCCGGCAAGATCCACAAGATCGTGCCGATCCGGGACGCCAAGGAGAGCACCCTGCCGGTCGGGGGCTGGGGCGGAGGAGAACAGTACGTGACCCGCATGATTCCCCTGCGTAACGCCGACGCCACCCTGATGGCGACGACGGTGCTGCCGCCGCTCCTGCCCAAGACCAGCCACATCGCCGCCTTCGCTCCGGCCAACGCCCTGCTGATCACCGACAGCGCCGCCAATATCGAACGCCTGGCCGGGATCGTCGGCGAACTGGACCGGGCCAGCACCCTCGACCAGATCGAAGTGATCCCCCTGCGCCATGCCATGGCCGATGAGGTCGCCAAAATCGCCAACCAGATCCTGGCCCAAGGGGCGGCGACCTCTCCCCGTGCCCGGGGACGGGCCGCTCAGCCCGCCGGCGGCGACGGCAGTCGCGTCATCCCCTACCCCGCCACCAACGTTCTGGTGGTCATGGCCGCCAGCGACGATATCGCCGGCATCCGCTCCCTGATCGACCGGCTTGACCAGAAGCCTTCCCAGCAACGCTCTCACATCAATGTCTACTACCTGGAGAACGCCGACGCCGAGGCCCTGGCCAAGACCCTGAGCGAAACCCTGAACAAGATCATGCCCA
>CALJLX010000629.1 GCA_937982495.1 uncultured Desulfuromonas sp. | reverse complement strand
TCTACCCCTATGCCTGGAACACGGTCCAAACCTTTAACTACAACCGTGATGTCTACCGCGACAGTGATGACTGGGGGGTCAACCGCGACACCGGAGCGTCGGCCGCCGAGCCCATGTACCACCGCTTCAGCTGTTCCAAGTGCCACAACCCCCACGCCTCGCGGCTACCGCGGCTGATGATCACCAACTGCCTCGACGTCAGCCACAACAAGTGGGACGACACCTTCGCCGGCGATCCCGACTGGACCAGTGGCTTCCCCGTGGCCAACTGGTCGGCAACAACAATCATGTCCCACGGCACCGCCAACGACATCAGCGGCCTAGCCCGTAACAAGCATTTCGCCTATGCCAAGAGCGCTCAAAACTGCCACCGCTACGTCGACACCAACAATGACGGCGACGGAGATGACACCGGCGAGGCGCCGGGCTGGAACAAGGTCACGCCCTGGGTCGAGCCGAGCAAGACCTTCTACGACAACAACTAGCCCCATCGCCTGAATGCATGAAGGGCCGGGATATTGCTCCCGGCCCTTCATGCATACCGACCCTTCAGCCTTCGGTCTTCAGCCTTTCACACTTCCTACTCCTCGATCCGCTTCAGCATATATTCGACCGCCAACCCCACCGCCTCCTTGCGTAAGGTCGGGTCGCCACCCCGGGGGGGCATGGCGCCGATGCCGTCGATGGCATTTCTTACGAGTTGGAAGACGCCTTTATCCACGCGGTCTTCCCAATCCGCCTGATTGCCAAGCAGAGGCGCGCCTTGCAGGCCCTGGTCGTGACAAGAAGCGCAGGCCCGCTCGTAATAACGCCGGCCCATAGCGTTAATTTGGTCGGGGTCGCGGGTGGCGATGGGGGCGAAGATTTCGGCGGGCGTCGTCGTCCGCAGCGAGGGATTGCGCCGATATCGTTCAAGGTCGGGCTTGGCGGTTTCCGACGACGAACGGTCCTCGGCGCCGCAGCCGGCGAGCAGCACCATCAATATCACTACCGGTCCAACGAATTTTTTCACGACGAATCTCCTTTGGATCAATCGAAAGCTGCTGTTTCAAGTCAACGACACCTGTTCAAAATACGGTTCATATTAACGAACTGATTATAGCGGAGAAGAAAAGAAGAAGAAAATAGAGAAATCAAAGCCTTATCGCCTCTGATTAAAACCTTGCCGAAGTTGGGAGCAGGGGATGCCAAAGCTCCAAAGCAATGACGGATCGGCACAGAACAGCATTGACTTGATCCAGAGTCGGCATTATGTTTTTCGAAAAGGAGGCCCGCTTATGCCCACGGTAAGAATCCCCGCCGACATCGAAAACCGTCTGGAAAAACTGGCCGACCTTGAAGATCATTATCTGGCCGAGGAGCGCCTACGGGAAAACCGGCCGGCCATCCCCCTGGACGAAGTGGAGCGCACCCTTGGCCTGGCGGATTGAGTTCGATCCGACAGCCATCATCCTCTAAACGCAGCGGGCCGGGAGCATCCTCCCGGCCCGCTGCGTTTCCTTCGTATTTCCCCTCCCCTACTTCTTGACGAAGTTGGTCGGGGCGTTGCAGGTGGGGCATTTTTTCGGCTTGCAGCGGCCTTCCTTCTCAAAACCGCATTGTTCGCAGCGCCAGATCGCCATAGCGTTCTCCTTTCGTGGGTGAATAATTAAGACAATTGCGGTCTTATTTTATCCATAACCCTCTCCCTGTCAACAATTTTCCTGCCCCGCTCCCAATCCTTTTCCCCCCAGGCGTTCGATGGCGCGCAGATGCAGGCGGGCTTCCTCGGCCCGTTCGGGGCTGCGGGCGAGATCGAGGGCGGAGAGAAAGTAGTGATAGGCGCTGGTGATGCAGCGGGGCTGGTGAATGAGGGCCTTGCCGGCGCCGAGGTAGGCGCGGTCGAGGCCGGCGTCGGCCGGGCGCTCGGCGATGAAGCGGCGGAAGAGGCCGAGGGACTGCTCGAACCGCCGGTGCGCGAGATAGAATTCCCCGAGATCGAGCCAAGTCGTCGAGGCCAGCCGTGCCCGTTCCCGGCGGTCGCCGATCCTCCGGTAGAGGGCGTCGGCCAGGGCCAGATCCCCGCCGGTCAGGGCTTGCCGCAGTCCCTCCCCCGTATCCTCGGCGGCTGCGAACCGGACCTCCCGGCCCCACCGCCATCGGCGCTCGGGCGCCCGGTCGAGCCCCCAGGCCAGGGCGAGACCGGCGATGAAGCCGCCGATGTGGGCGCCGTGGGCGACGCCGCCGTTGCCGCCGGCGTCGAGGAGAAAGGGCAACAGGTTGTCGACCAGCAGATAGAAGCCGAGAACCAACCGCGCCGGGATAAGAAAGGTGTTGACGAGCAGGGGGAAGAGGAAGACGAAGGTCTTGACCTGATTGCGGGGAAACCACAGGTAGTAGCAGCCGAGTACCCCGGAGATCGCCCCCGAGGCGCCGACCAGGGGCACCTGCGAGCCGGGGACGAAAAGGGCGAAGAAGAGGGTCGAGAGCACCCCCATGC
>CALJLX010000628.1 GCA_937982495.1 uncultured Desulfuromonas sp. | reverse complement strand
TCCAGCCCCTCGCCGACGCTGACCCCGCCGATGGCGTAGCCGGGGAAATCCAGGGCGGTCAGGGCCTTGGCGCAATCGCGGCGGAGATCGTCGTAGACGCTCCCCTGGACGATGCCGAACAGGGCCTGATCCTGGCGCTTATGCGCCTTCAGGCAGTTTTCCGCCCAGCGCAGGGTTTTTTTGATCGACTTGGCGGCATAATCGTGGGTCGCCGGATAGGGAATGCACTCGTCGAAGGCCATGATGATGTCGGCGCCCAAGGCGTTCTGGATGGCCATGGCCTCGGCCGGGCCGAGAAAGATTTCGTTGCCGCTGACCTCGTGCTTAAAGAAGACCCCCTCTTCGGTGATCTTCTTCTTCGGCAGGGAAAAAACCTGAAAGCCGCCGCTGTCGGTGAGGATCGGCTTCTTCCAGTTCATGAAGGCGTGCAGTCCGCCGGCCTTTTCCACCAGCCCCTCGCCGGGGCGCAGATGCAGATGGTAGGTGTTGGAGAGGATGATCTGGGCGCCGGTCTCCTCGACCTGGGCCGGGGTCATCGCCTTCATCGCCGCGTGGGTGCCCACGGGCATGAAGATCGGCGTTTCGATGACGCCGTGGGGGGTGTGCAGACGACCGCGCCGGGCGGCGCTTTCCGAATCGGTGTTGAGCAGGGTGAACTGAAACATGGAGGGGGCAACTTTCCTGAAAAAGACGCCGGGCTACTCGAAAGCCACGATGAAGGCGCCGGGATAATTCATCTGTTCGAAACGGATACGGGCCGCTTCCGCTTCCTCGATGGAACGGTAACGGCCGGCGCGCACCCGGTAAAAACGTTTGCCGTCGATGAGCTCTTCGCGCACATCCGCCGCGCCGACTTTGGCCTTCATTTCGGCGGCGAGGCGCTGGGCATTCTCCACCAGACCGAAGGCGGCGAGTTGCACCGAATAACTGCCGATATCGTAGCTCGGCAGGGGTTGATAGCTGACCTGCCCCCGGGCATCGCGCACCTGATTGCCGAGAGCCTCGACCCGTACCGGGGCAGTGCCGGGACCGGCGACGCCGAGGGCGTGGGCGGCGGCGTAGGACAGATCGATCAGCCGCCCCTTGACGAA
>CALJLX010000627.1 GCA_937982495.1 uncultured Desulfuromonas sp. | reverse complement strand
CAAAAAGCAACGTTTTTTCGGCATACTCAGACAAACAGCATTCCTCCGTTCACGTTGATGGTCTGGCCGGTGATGTAGGACGCTTCCTCCGAACAGAGAAACCGGACCGTCGCGGCAACTTCGGCGGCGGAACCGATCCGCCCAACGGGAATGCCCATGACCTTTGCCCGCCCGGCTTCGGTTGCAAGCTCCCCGCGAGTCATATCGGTCTCGACAAGCCCCGGCGAAACCGCATTGGCGGTTATTCCGCGACCCGAATAGAGTTTGGCCAGGGACCGGGTCAGATTGATCAGCCCGGCCTTGGCGGCGGCGTAATGCACCTGATTCATTCCCCCCCACTGGCCACCGATGGAAACCATGTTGACGATCCGTCCCCAACGACGATCCAGCATCGGCGGCAACACCTCTTGGGCACAGACGAAGGGGCCGCGCAGATTCACGGCCAGCATCCGGTCCCAGTCGGCGTCGGTCAGTTCCAGAAACGGCTTCTCCTGGGCGATGGCCCCATTATTCACCAGAATCTCCGCCGGGGCGCCGAATCGTCTCTCGACCTCGGCCAGCGCCGCCCGCACCGAGACCCGGTCGGCAACGTCAATACGCACAGGGAGGGCTTCGGAAAACAGGGCTGCCAACCGCTCCGTCGCCCCGGACTGCCGGCAAAATCCCAGGGCTACCCGGTAACCGGCCTTCAGGAACTGTTCACCGATGGTTGCGCCAATGCCGCGGCTGGCTCCGGTGAGCAGGACGATCCTGCCGGGTGAACCGGTCACGGCCGGTTTCCTTCGGCGTACCACATGGCATCCAATGCCTGCCCTCCCAGCAACATGGGCGAGACGGGGGCATCGTGCTGAATCTTCACATGCAGCAACGCCGGGCCTTTTTCGTCGAGCCATTGTTGCACGAGATCGGTGTCAAAGGACTCCATCGACCACGCGGCCACGCCATAAGCCGCCGCTATCGCGCAAAAATCCGGAGTCGTAAAATCACCCGTGGTCGGATCGTCGGCAAAAGTGATCTGTTGAAATTGGGAAACGATTCCCAGCCGGTGGTTGTTCAATAGCAGAATTTTAATGTTCAGCCCCAACTCCTTGGCCAGCGCCAATTCCTGAAGATTCATCTGAAACGATCCGTCGCCATCGACGGCAATCACCAGCCGCTCGGGATCGATCCGTTTGATGCCAAGCGCCACGGGAAGCGCGAACCCCATCGTGCCGTGGCCGGCGGAGGTGTAAAGCTGCTTTTCCGGGTCGGCAAAAGAAAAATACCGCATGGCCCACTGCTGATGCGAACCCACGCCCGTGACAATAGCGCTGCGACAATTTCGAGTGCGGGCATCGACCGCTCGCAGCAACTCGTCGGGAGCGACTCCCGCCAACCGGCCATGATCGCCGAGACGCATCGTTGCCTTGAATTTCGCAAGAAGCGTTCGCCATTCCGACCAATCAGGCATGGCCGCCCCCTGCGAAGCCAGCAGATACTCAAGGAAAACACCGCAGTCGGCATGGATTTTCATAGCGGCGGGCAACCGCCCCGCGGCGAGTTCGACTTCGTCGATATCCACATGGATCAACTGCTTCCGCGTAAAGTGGGCGATCTCGCTGCCGGTCTGGCGGATATCCAGGCGACTGCCGAGCGCCAGGACCATGTCCGCTTCCAACAGTGCCTTGTTCGCCCAAGGGTAGCCGGTGTGGCCGATCCAGCCGGCATTGAGCGGATGATCCGTCGGCAGCACCCCCAACCCCCGAATGCTGGAAAGAACCGGTAAGGAAAACCGCTCGGCCAACGCTTGCACGAGGGTTCCCTTCCCCCGGCAGCCGCCACCGACCAACAGAACGGGACGCTCGGCGTTTCTCAGCATTCGCAGTACGTCTTCGGCCTGAATGCGAGCTTCGGCAGAGAGCGCCCGGGGCGGCGGTTGCGCTGTCGATGCCGGAACGAAGGCGTCGACCTGTTCCGGCGCGACGGCAAGCATCTGGATATTCATGGGCAGATCCAGCAGCACCGGGCCGGGACGCCCTTCGCAGGCCAACTGGATGGCGTCTTTGATCATTTCCGCCCTATCTTCAAG
>CALJLX010000626.1 GCA_937982495.1 uncultured Desulfuromonas sp. | reverse complement strand
CTCAGGGATGAGCGCCCATGAAGACAAAAAAGGCCGGAGCTTGTCGCTCCGGCCTTTTGCCGTCTATCAGGTGGCGTCCTTGCCCGTGTCATTGACCGGAGGCGTTTCCGTTGCCTTCTTGCGCGGGGCGCGCCGTTTGGGTTTCGCTTCGGTCTCTCCGCTTTCCGGCGCCGTCGCCGGGGTTTTTGGGGGGCGCGGAGTTCTTTTGGGTTTGGGCTTTTCTTCCTCCGCGGACGCTTTGGCTTCTTTCTTCGCCGTCGCTTCGACGGGGGCCGGTTCCGCGGTCTTCTTCCGTGGGGCGCGGGGTTTGCGGGCCGGTTTGGCGACGGGCGCCTGTTCCGGATCGGCCGCCCTCGGCGCGGGTTCTATCGCCGTCGTCTCTTGAGGTTCCGGGTTGATTTCGGTCCCGGCCTCCGAAGGAGAAGGGGTTCCCGGGGTCGCAGGGACACTTCCGGCCGGTTTGCGGCTCCTCTTGCGCGTCGGTTTTTTTCTGGGAGCGCTTTCCGCTTCCGCCGCATCAAGCTTGGATTCCGTGACCGGAACCGCGTCCGTCGGCAAGGATGCCGGCGGCGGGGGCATTACCCGCCGGGCGTCCGCCGACGGAGCCGTTCCGTCACTCTTTTCCGCTTCCGTCGAAATCGCCGGAGCATCGTCGGGTCGCGCCCCTTCGCTGGGTGCCGAAACCGGCGGTGTCCCGCCCGGTTTCTTGCGACGGCGACGGCGTTTCTTGGCGGGTTTGGCTTCTTCTTGCGCGGGGGATTCGGGATCCGGGCCTTCCGCCGCCTCGCCGGCGGTCTCCATCGATTCTTGCGGCTGTTCCGAGGGAACTTCCGGGGGAAGCTCATCCTCTTCATCCTCATCGTCCGTATCCTCCGCCGTCTCTTCGCCGGTCGCGGTTTCGGCGGACGCTCCGTTCTTTTTCTTGCGCCGCCGCCGCTTACGCTTCTTCTTCGGAGCCTCTTCGCTCCCTTCGGCGACATCCTTCTCGCCGTCGGTATCAGTGACGGCTTCCGTCTCCGTCGCCTCGGCGGGCGGATTCTCCACTTCTTCGGCGGCCGGACGTCCGTAATCCTCCGCCGACGCCGTGGCGAAGAGGGTGGCGTCGACGAATTCCGCCGTCTGTTCCTCCTTCTCCCGCTTGGCGAAGGTCAGCTCGAACTGGCCCGGTTTGAGGTCGTTGCGTCCGCGAATGACGATGGCCAGCTTGTGCTGGCGCTCCATGAGCAAGAGCTCTTCCCGGCGGGAGTTGAGCAGGTAGGTGGCGACCTCCATCGGCACATCCCCCTCGGCCAGGCCGATCTGCCCCTTGGCGATGCCCGTCTGCAGCTTGCGCATGAAAGCCACGGCCTGGGCCTCGGTGCTTTTGATCCGGCCGCTCCCCTCGCAGTGCGGGCAGGTGAGAAAGGCCCCTTCGGCGAGAGTGGCCTTGATCCGCTGGCGGCTCATTTCCAGCAGGCTGAACTGGCTGCTGATGTGGCCGATGGTGACCCGCGCCTTGTCCATCTTCAGAGCCTCTTTGAGGCATTTTTCAACCTCGCGCACATGCTTGCGGTCGCGCATGTCGATGAAGTCGATGACGATCAGGCCGCCCAGGTCGCGCAAGCGCAGCTGCCGGCCGACTTCGGCGGCGGCTTCGAGGTTGGTTTTGTAGGCGGTGGCTTCGACCCCCTGCTCGGAAGCCATTTTCCCCGAGTTGACGTCGATGGCCACCAGCGCCTCGGTGCTGTCGATGACGATGGAGCCGCCGGAGGGGAGAGGAACCTTGTTCTTGCTGATGGTCTCGATCTGCTCCTCGATCTGGTAGCGGGAGAAGATCGGGCGTTTTTCCTGATGGAGTTTGACCAGGCGGGCGTATTCGGGCATCACCTGCTGGAAGAAATCCTTGGCCTCCTGAAAGACCTTGGCGTCGTCGACCAGGACCTCGTCGATGTCGGCGCTGAAGTAATCGCGGATCATGCGGATGACCAGGTTCGATTCCTTGTAGACCAGGGCCGGGGCCTTGGCCCTTTTGGCCAGTTCCTGGATGTTGTCGTAGACCCGCAGCAGATAATCGAAGTCGCGTTTGAGCTCTTCCTTGGTCTGGCCGATACCGGCGGTGCGCACGATGTAGCCCATGTTCTCGGGCAGATTCATCGAGGCCATGGAGCTTTTGAGCTTCTTGCGCTGGGATTCTTCCTCGATCTTGCGGGAAACCCCCTTGGTGTCGCTTTCGGGCATCAACACCATGTAGCGGCCGGGGAGGGAGAGGTAGGTGGTCAGCGCCGCCCCCTTGGTGCCGCGCTCTTCCTTGACCACCTGGACGAGAATTTCCTGGCCCCGTTGCAGGATGTCGTTGATGCGCGGGCGCCCCTTGTTCTCGGCGGCGGAAGAATTGCGCCGGTAGCAGAGGGGATGGATTTCTCCCATCTGCAGAAAGCCGAGACGGTCGGCCCCGTAATCGACAAAGGCGGCTTGCAGTCCGGTTTCGACCCGGACCACAACCGCCTTGTAGATATTGCCCCGGGTCTGTTCCCGGCCGACGACTTCGATTTCCAGTTCGGTCAGGGCGCCGTCTTCGACGATGGCGGCCCGGTGTTCCTCCGAGTGGGAGGCGTTGATCAGCATCTTTTTGCTCATGGAGTTCCTTCTGATCCGTCCGCGGAGGGATCGCAACAGGGTCTTCGGCGGCGACGGGAGTCGCGGCCGGGGGCGCGAAGGATGGCCAGTTTCCGTTTGTTTTTCGCTCGCGGCGAAAAGGGACGGAACCGACGCTCTCCCCCGGGCCCTCAAAAAGGGGTTCGCTATATCCAGAGCAGGGCGCTCGATGGAGGCGGAAATTCGCGGCGGCCGATTCGACATCCGTTGCGGGAAGGGATGGAGGGCTGCCGTAAAAACGTCGCAACTATAACAGAGCCCCGGGATTTTGAACAGGGGGAAACTGTGAAAGGGCAAGCCAGAAAATTCAAGGTTTTATGGCGCCCTTCCTTATGTTATAAAGAGCCCCATGTTACAGCTTAAAAACGTCATTAAAGATTTCGCCGACCGGCGTATTTTCGCCGGTATCGACTGGCATATCCGTCCCGGCGACCGCATCGGTCTCTGCGGGGAGAACGGCGCCGGCAAGACGACCCTGCTCAAGATGCTCGCCGGCCGGGTCAGTCCCGACGGCGGCGAAGTGCAGACGGCACGGGGCACGACTTTCGGCTATCTGCCGCAAGACGGCCTGGAACACCGGGGGCGCTCTCTTTTCGCCGAGGTGCGCGAGGCCTTCGCCGAACTGCTTGCCATGGAGAAGGAACTGGCCGGGCTGGAGCAGGCCATCGCCGCGCGCCACGAGCAGGCCGACATGGACCGCTACGCGACCATGCAGGAGGCCTTCCGCCAGCGCGGGGGCTACGCCATGGAGACGGAAATCGCCAAGGTGCTGCGCGGTCTCGGTTTCGCCGAAGGGGATTGGGACAAGCCCTGCGAGCAGTTTTCCGGCGGCTGGCAGATGCGCATCGCCCTGGCCAAGCTGCTGTTGCAGCGGCCCAACCTGCTGCTGCTGGACGAGCCGACCAACCACCTCGACCTGCCGGCCCGGGACTGGCTGGAGGATTATCTCATCGGCTACCCCTTCGCGGTGGTGCTGGTCTCCCACGACCGCTTCTTTCTCGATCAGGTGGTCGGCCGCATCGTCGAGGTCTGGAACGGCAAGCTCACCGAATATCCGGGCAATTACAGCAAGTATCTGGTCGAGCGGGAGGCGCGGGTGGCGGCGCTGATGGAGGCCAAGCGTCGTCAGGACGAGGAGATCGAGAAGATCGAGGCCTTCATCAACCGTTTCCGCTACCAGGCGAACAAGGCCTCGCTGGTGCAGAGCCGGGTCAAACAACTGGAGAAGATCGAGCGCATCGACATTCCCCCGGCGCGCAAGAAGATCGCCTTCAGGTTTCCCGAACCGCCCAAGGGCGGGCGCACCGCTCTGGAGTTGCGGGGCGTGACCCAGCGCTACGGCGAACTGACGGTGCTCGACGGCATCGACCTGGGCGTGGAGAAGGGCGAGCGCATCGCCCTGGTCGGGGCCAACGGCGCCGGCAAGTCGACCCTGATGCGCCTGCTCGCCGGGGACGAGGCGCCCAAGGGAGGCATTCGGGAGGAGGGTCACAACCTGCATCTGGCCTATTTCGCCCAGGATCAGGCCAAGGTCCTCGATCCCGGGCGGACCGTCATCGAGGAGATCACCGCCGCCGCCCCCTTCGAGATGGTGCCCAGGGTGCGGGACATCCTCGGCACCTTTCTCTTCAGCGGCGACGAGGTGCATAAAAAGGTGGCGGTTCTTTCCGGCGGCGAGCGCAACCGCCTGGCCCTGGCCATTCTCCTGTTGCGTCCGGCCAACCTGCTCCTGCTCGACGAGCCGACCAACCACCTCGATCTGCAATCGAAGGAAGTCCTGCTGCAGGCGCTCAAGGGCTACTCGGGTACCCTGGTTTTCGTCTCCCACGACCGCTATTTCGTCGACAGCCTGGCGTCCCGGGTGGTCGAAGTGAAGGGCGGACGGATCGAATCCTGTATCGGCAACTACGAGGATTTTCTCCGCTGGCGAACGGGGCAGGGGGATCTCAGCCATTCCCGGCAGCGGGTGGAGTTGGGGGCGGTCGGGGCGGAGGCGCCGGAAAACGCCGACAAGGAAGAGCGCAAGCGGGGGCACGAAGAACGCAAGGAGGCCCAGCGCCAGGAGCGCCGTCGGCTGAAGGAGTTGGCCGAGCTTGAGGAGAAGATCGAGGCACAGGAAGGGACGCTGCGGGCTCTGGAGGGGCGCATGGCCGATCCCGAACTTTACCGCGACGGCGAGAACTGGCGGCGGACATCGGCGGAGCACGGGCGGCTCAAAGGCGAGATCGAAGCCCTCTATGCCCGCTGGGAGGAATTACAGGAGGCCGCGCCCGAGGCTTCTTGATCCGTAGGCTGATGGAAACCGCCCCGCCGTGGGGCCGGATCTTTCGCGGCGGGCTGCTCAATCAACCTGCCAAAAAATAATCACCCAGCCCCTTTCCGGGGAGGATATCACATGGTTCTGTTGCCCAAGGGTAACCCCGTCAAGGAAAACGCCAATCCCGGCAAGATCAATCTTCCCGGGGCTCTCGAAAAGCTGCAAGCGGGGAAGTTCTCCGGTTATCTGCGTTTCGATTTTCCCGGGGCGACGGGGGTCATCATCTTCGAACAGGGGCGCCTGATCAGTTCCCTCCTCGACGACGGACGGGAACGGCTTATCGCCTACGACGCCATCGCCGCCATCTTCGAACAGTCGCTGGAAGGACGGGGGCGTCTCGACGTCTATCGCCTCAGCCCCGAACTGGCCCTGAGCGTGCACGCCCTGCTCCACGGCGACCTGCTCTACAAGGGGCAGGAGCTCAAGCTCATCGACATCAAACTGCTGCTCGCGCGGCTCAAGGAGCTGGCGATCACCGGCTGTCTGCGCATCTACACCGGCGACCGGGTGGCGTTGATCTTCTACCGGGAAGGGAACCCCTTGGGTTTCTTCCATGACGGCTCCGTTGCTATCGAGACGACCGCCGACACCTCCATGTCGGTGGCGCGGCTGCCCGGGGCGAAGATCGACGTTCTGACCACCAGGGGAGTTGGGGAGGGGATGCTCGCCGACCTGCTCTCCTCGGCGGATCTGCCGGCGCTTTGGCAGCGGATTCTCGAATCCCGCCGTTCCGAGCCTGAGCCGAGCGCAACCCCGGCGCCGCCGGCCGAGGAGCCGGAAACGGTCGATCCGGCCGTGCGCGAGGCCGAGTCGCGGGACGAGCTGCTGGCCACCTGGCGGGAGATCGCCTTGCGTCATCTCGGCAAGATCGGCGGTTCTCTGGTGGAGAAGGAATTCGAGAAAAACCTTGGCGGCGCCCTCGATACGGCGGCCCTGAACGCCTTTTACGAACGCCTCGGCAAGTCGGCGCGGCTGGTCGCCGGACACGGCAAGGTGAATAGTATGGTGGAGGAGATGGGGCGGGCGGCGCAGGAAAAGCTGTAAGTGGCTGAAGAAAAATTCATGGCGAAACGGGAGGTTTGGGGATGGATTTGAGTGGATTGCAGGTGATTCTCTGGCTGGTGGCCGGTCTGGTTTCCTTCTATTTCAGCATCGGCAACGCCCGGGTCTGGACGAGTATTTCGGTCGGATTCTTCCTCATCCTCTTCGGCGAACTGCTGCCGAAGGCGATGCCCTTTCTCCCCGGCACCGGCATTCCCCAGGTCGAGGCCATGGGCCTGATCATCAGCACCATCGCCATTCTGGTGATGAGCCACGGCTTTCAGGAATATTACGTTTTTTCGCGCACGCTGGAACTGGAAGGGAACAAGAGCCAGGTCTATCTCGTCACCCTGGCGGTGATTTTCGCCTCCCAGATCTTCATCCTCATCAACCCGGCTCCCGATGCCGATACCCTGCGCACCATCCGCGTCGTCGGCAACGCCAACTGGGTCTTTCTTTCGCTGATCAACATCGATCTGATCCGCAAAATCTATCTCAACGTCAAGGGCAGTCCCATCGGCAAGGGTTTTCTCGCCTTCATCGCGGTCTTCGTCTGCATCTTTTTGTGGAAGGGCTCGGAACTCTACATCCAGGTCTATCGCCTCGATCTGCCGGCGGTGATGGAGGCCTACCCCGCCCGTTACCAGATCTCCCAGATCACCAATCTGATCGGCAACCTGCTGGCGTCCCTGTCGGTGGGGGGCACCTTCCTCTATCTGGCCCGACTGCTGCGCTGAAAAAAGGGGGGCGGGGGCGGCCTACGCCGCTCCCCGCCCCGGTGCTATTTCTTGATGTGGCAGTCCTTGCAGCCGAAGGGGGCGCCCATCTTTTTGTGGCAGTGCCGGCACATGGCATGGGAGGCTTCCTTCATGTTGGGGATCGCCGTATCCACGCCGTGACAGTCGCGACAGCCTCCCCGCTCCACCCCTTTGTGGTGGCAGACGGCGCATTGGCCGACCTTTTGATGCAGCTTGTGGTCGAAACGGATTTCCCCCATGCGCGGCGTGCCGAGGGTGACTTCGGCGGGAATCGCCGCGAAAGCCGCGTTTCCCGCCGGCAGGGCGGCGAGGAGCAGGGCGGCGCAAAGGGAGAGGGTGAAACCTTTCATCGGTGACCTCCTGGCAGATTTGAGTCGCGGCGGCCCTTCGCCGCCGAAAGTTTCCCTAGATTAGCGTAAATTTTTCTTAGACGCAGTAGTTTTCTCCCTTTCCCCGAGGCTCGGGCGAAATCGGCATGCGATCATGGTCAGGGCAATGCGCGTCACTCTCGGGCGAAAACTCTTTCTTTACACCGGCGGCACCCTGGCCCTGGTGCTGCTCATGACCTTTCTGGTGCTGGAGCGCAGCCAGGCTCGACAGTGGGAAGAACATCTGCACGCCCAGAGCGGGGCCTTCGCCCGCTTCGCCACGCCCGAGCTGCTCAAGCTCTTCCGGGGTTCCTTCGAGCCGCGTCGGGACGATGCCCTGGGCAAGGTCGTCGAATTCCTCGCCGTCAACCGCGATCTCATCGGTTTCACCCTCATTTCCCCGGGCGGGCGGGTGCTGTTTCAGTCCCCCCGTTTCGGTTTTTTCGCCGATCATCCCTGGCCGGAACCGCCGTCGCCGGAGGACCTGGGCGGGTTTTTCCCCGGTGCCGAGCCGCGCATGCGCACCCTCCCCTGGGGGGAGGGGCGGGCCCTGGAGTTGCTCATGCCGGCCTTCGGGCCGACGGGCGAACAGGTTCTGGTCGTGCGCTATCTGCTCACCTACGCTTCGGTCGACGCGCGCCTCGCCGAGATGCGCGGCTCCTTTGCCCGCATTGCCTTTCTCTCTCTGTTCGCCTCGTTGCCGTTGGTGGCCCTGGCGGCCCGGCGCGTTTCGCGGCCGATCCAGAGTCTGACCGAGGGGGCGCGGGCCGTGGCCCGGGGGGAACTCGATACCCGCCTGAACATCGCCAACCGCGACGAGATCGGGGGGTTGGCCCGGGCCTTCAACCACATGGCCGAGAATCTCGCTTTAAGCCGCGATGAGCTCACCGCCAAGAATCGTGAATTGATCGAGGCCAACGAGAACCTGCGTCGGGTGCAGGAACAGCTCATCCGTTCCGAGCGGTTGGCGGCCATCGGCCAACTGGCGGCGGGGGTTTCCCACGAGATCGACAACCCGGTGGGGATCATTCTCGGCTATGCTGAACTCCTGCTCGACGATCTCGATGAAGGAGACCCCCGGCGCGACGATGTCCTGGCGATCATCGCCGAATGTCGCCGCTGCCGGCGCATCACCGGCGGATTGCTTGGCCTGGCCCGGGGCGGGGCGGTACACCGGGAGTTGTTGCCTCTCGCCGACCTGGCGGAGGCGACGGCGGCCTCGTTGCGCCCGCAGAAGCTTTTCCGCCAGGTGCCGATTCGCATCCAGGCGTCGGCCGAATCGCTGGATGTCTTTGCCGATCCCGACCAGCTGCGCCAGGTGCTGGTCAATCTGCTGCTAAACGCCGGTCAGGCCATGGGCGGCGCTGGGGAAATGGTGCTGACCCTGGGCCGTTCCGGCGATTGGGTGACCCTGACCGTGGACGACAGCGGTCCCGGGGTGCCCGTGGAGCTGCGGGAGAGGATTTTCGACCCATTCTTTTCCACCAAGGGCTCGGGGGAGGGGACCGGCATCGGCCTTTCCCTCTGCC
>CALJLX010000625.1 GCA_937982495.1 uncultured Desulfuromonas sp. | reverse complement strand
TTAAACGTCCTCGCGGTCGACGTTGAAGGTCTCGTGCTTATAGACTTCGTTGAGAATCTTTCCCGCCCCCTGGATGATCAGGTCGTCGGCCAGGGAAATGCCGACCTTTTCCGCCTCCTCCGGCGCGCAGACCACGGTCTTCTTGAGGAATTTGGCGCCGTCGATACTGGCCACCAGCCCGGTCAGGGTCAGTCGGCCGTCCTTGACCTCGCCGTAGGCGCCGATGGGCACCTGGCAGCCGCCTTCGAGGCGGCGCAGCACCGCTCGCTCGCCCTTGACCGCGGCGGCGGTTTCCGGGTGATTGAAGAAGTCGATGAGGGCGTTGACTTCGGCATCGGCGATGCGCGATTCGATCCCCAGCGCCCCCTGGCCGATGGCCGGTAGCGACACGTCGGTCGGCAGATATTCGCCGATCTGCCCGGTGAAGCCGAGGCGGTGCATGCCGGCGGCGGCCAGCACCACGGCGTCGAGGTTGTCCTCGGTCAGCTTGCGGATGCGGGTTTCGACATTGCCGCGAATATCGACCATCTGGAAGTCGGGGCGCAGATGCAGCAGCATCGCCTTGCGCCGCAGGCTCGAGGTGCCGATGCGAGCCCCCTGCGGCAGGTCGCGGAAGCTTTTGAAGCCGGGCCTCAAAACGACGATGTCGCGAGGGTCTTCCCGCTCGGTGATGCAACGCAGGGCCAGACCTTCGGGGAAGAAGGTCGGCACGTCCTTCATCGAATGCACGGCGATGTCGATCTCGCCGCGCAGCATGGCCTCCTCGATCTCCTTGACGAAGAGCCCCTTGCCGCCAACCATCGCCAACGGCACGTCGAGGATTTTATCCCCTTGCGTCTTGATCTTGGTCAGGGTGACTTCCAGTCCGGGATATTTTTTCTCCAGTTCGGACTTGACCCAGTTGGCCTGCCACAGGGCCAGCTGGCTGGCGCGAGTACCGATACGCAGTGTCTTTTTTTTCATGAAAGCCTCTATCTCCTTAGCTGATTTCGCTGTCGTCTTCTTCCGGGGCGATTTCCAGATCGAACAGGGTCCGCACCGCATCGACGTAGTCGCTCCCCGAGGCCGTTTCCTGATTCCGCTTGAGGACCGAGGTCGGCGGGTGCAGCATTTTGTTGACGATGGCGGCGGTCAGAGCCTCGATCGCCTGTCGTTCCTTGGGGCCGAGATCCTTGAGATTGGAAAAGGTTTTGCTCAGTTCGCCCTGGCGGATGTCCTCGAACTTCTTGCGCAGGGCGACGATGGTCGGAACCACGTCGCGATTCTCCAGCCAGCGGCTGAACTGGCCGATCTCCTGGTCGATGATGACCTCGGCCTTCTTCGCCTCTTTCTGCCGTTCCTTGAGGTTGGCCTGCACCACCCCCTGCAGGTCGTCGACATCGTAAAGGTAGATGTTGTCGATCTTGTTGACCTTGGGATCGATGTCGCGGGGGACGGCGATGTCGATGAGGAACATCGGCTTGTTCTTGCGCTGGCGGATGACCTCTTCCATCTTTTCCTGGCCGAGGATGAAATTGGGAGCGCCGGTGGAGGTCAGAACGATATCGACCTGATGCAGGTGCTGGGGAAATTCCTCGAAGGGGACCGCCTGCCCCTGGAACTCTTCGGCGAGCTTGACCGCCCGCTCCAGGGTGCGGTTGGTGACCATCACCGAAGCGGCGCCATTGTTGAGGAAATGCCGCGCCGCCAGCTCGCACATCTCGCCGGCGCCGATGAGCATGACCTTCTTGCCGTCGAGACTGCCGAAGATCTTGCGCGCCAGTTCGACGGCGGCGAAAGAGACGGAGACCGCGTTGCTGGCGATATCCGTCTCGGTGCGCACCCGCTTGGCCACGGAAAAGGCCTTGTGCAGAAAGCGGTTGAGTACCGAGCCGACGGTCTTGTGCTCGGTGGCGTAGCCGTAGGCGGTCTTGATCTGCCCGAGGATCTGCGGCTCGCCGATGACCATGGAGTCGAGGCTGGAGGCGACCCGGAAGACGTGGCGGATGGCCTCCTCCCCCTGGTAATCGTAGAGGTGCTCCTCCAGTAACTCCGGGGTAATCCCGTGATAGGCGGCGAGGAAGGCCTTGAGCTGGCCGACGCAGGCCTCGGCATCATGGCTGCCGGCGTAGAGCTCGACCCGGTTGCAGGTCGAGACGATGATCGCCTCGACCACTGCCGGCAGGGCGCGCATCTCGTGCAGGGGGCGACCCATGTCCGTGGGCGAAAAAGCGACCCGTTCGCGTATTTCCACGGGGGCGGTCTTGTGACTCAGCCCCACGACAATGATGTTCATCATGGTGAATTCCGTATTCCCTAAGGTCCTTCCATGGCCTTGAAGCTGTGCAGATCCGAAAGCAGCAGGTTGACGCCGAGGAAGGTAAAGAGCAGGCACAGAAAGCCGAGGATGGCGAAGATCGCCGCCCGCCGCCCGCGCCAGCCGACGGTCAGACGACCGTGCAGCAGGGCGGCGTACAAGAACCAGGTGATCAGCGCCCAGGTCTCTTTCGGGTCCCAGCGCCAGTAGCCGCCCCAGGCGGAATTGGCCCAGACCGCGCCGGAGATGATGCCCATGGTCATCAGGGGAAAGCCGAAAGAGAGGCACTTGTAATTGATGCTGTCGAGGACGTCGAGGGAGGGCAGGCGATAGTAGAGGGCGCTGAACTTCTTGCTTTTCAGCATCCGTTCCTGCAGCAGGTACATGACCCCGGCGACGAAGGCCACGGTGAAGACGGCGTTGCCGAGAAAGGCCAACGTCACATGCACCGGGAACCACCAGCTGTCGAGGGCGGGGTTGAGTTCCTTGACGGTGTTGGATGCGGTGGAGCCGACCAGCATGAGGATCACCGCTAGCGGGCAGCTGAAGGCGCCGAGGACGGTCATGCGGTAACGGATGTCGAAGAGGAGGAAGATCCCGACCAGGGTCCAGGCGAAAAAGGAAAGCGATTCGTGCAGGTTGGCCACCGGGGTGTAGCCCGCTTCGAGATAGCGGGCAAGGAGGGTGGCGCAATGCAGGGCGAAGCCGCCGATCAGGATCCAGCGGGCGGCCTTGCCGGTTTTGCCGGCCTTTTCCTTCCGCCGGACCACATCGACCAGGTAGAGGACGGTCGCCACGGAATAGAAGAGCAGGGTTATTTTGAACAACAGGATGTTGACACTCATGGCATCCCTTTCGGCAGTTGAATCCCGAGATCGGCGAGGGTGCAGCCCCCCTCCGGCAGGGTGGCGAGAAGGACGTCGACCCCCGCCCCGTCACCGGCGGCGACCCGTTGGGCCAGCCCGGCGGCCAGAAGCCGGCGCAAAATCTCGTGATTGTATTTGGTTTTTTCCAGAGGTGTCAACCGCTTTCGGCGCAGCGCGGCGGCGATGTCGAGGACCGCTCCCCATTCGGGGCCAAAGTGCTCGGCCAGCCGATCCCGCAGGATGGCGGCCAAGGCCGGGCTGCGGCCGCCGCTGGCGACGCTGAAGAGCAGATCCCCCCGCCGGAGATTGGCCGGCAGGAGGAAATCGCAGGCGGCGGCGTCATCGGCGCGGTTGATGGGAATCCCCCGACGCCGCGCCTCGGCGGCGACGGCGGCGTTCACCGCCGGGTCGGCGGTGGCGGCAAAGGCCAGGAAGGCGCCCTCCAGATCCCCGTCCCGATAGGGGCGGGGGAGGAACTCCAGGGTGTTATCGGTCGGCGGCACGGAAGCGGGATCGGCGTCGATCACCCGTACCCGGGCTCCGGCCCGCGACAGCCCGGCGAGCTTGCGCCGTCCGACCGCGCCGCCGCCGACGACCACGCACAGCCGTCCGGAAAGGTTCAGCTGCACGGGATAAAAGCCGGGCGCGGTCTTTTCTTCCAGGTCCGCCGTCATGTGCCGAAGAGTTCCCCTTCGACCAGTTCGCACAGCAGCTGCCCCATGAACAGGCCCATTTCCAGAAGGCGCGTGGGGGCGGCGGTCTTCAGCGCAAAGAGGAAATCGACCTCCTCCCCCGCCAGGGGCGCCCCTTCGGGAACGATCAGCGCCGTCTTGCACTCCAGCTGTCGGGCCAGCGGCAGCAGGTCGAGCAGCGCCTCATCCCGGCTGCCGTCGGCCAGAACCAGCAGCAGATCGTTGCCGCCGGCCAGGGCCCGCAGCTGGCGGGAAAAGTACGCCCGCCCCTGACCGTCGCGGAGCATGCAGGCGGCCAGGGAAGGATCCCGTCCCAGGGCCAGGGCCGGCAGAGAGGGGCGCTCGAAGCTCAGGCGATAAAGAAAGAGGTCGGCGACCAGTTCGGCCACCGTTCCGAGCGGGCCGGAACCCGCCAAGAGCAGACGCCCCCCCTGATTGAAACCCGCCACCAGCTCCCCGGCCAGGCGTTCCAGGCCCTCGCCGTGACCGGCGAGGCATTCGCCGAGCAACGCCGTCTGTTCCTTGACCGCCAGATGAATCTTGGACTGCTTCATACGCTCTCCGCCACTTACAAGTCATCGGCATGATAGGTGCCCCAAAAACGCCTGTCAAGGTTCGGGGGGCGGGACGAAAGCCAAATAACTCCTTGATTTTTTCAAGGGGTGCTCTATCATTGCGAAAGTTGAATCAATGGAATCGATTCTTAAAACCACACGGCAAGGAGACTCCATCATGGCCAGCGATAAGGTCGTTCAGCTTTCCGATGACAGCTTCGAAAACGAAGTCCTCAAATCCTCGACCCCGGTTCTGGTCGATTTCTGGGCCACCTGGTGCGCCCCCTGCAAAGCGATCGGTCCGGTCATCGACGGCCTCGCCGGCGAGTACGACGGCAAGGTCAAAATCGCCAAGCTCAACGTCGATGAAAACCCCGCCACCCCCGGTCAGTACGGCGTGCGCGGTATTCCCACGCTGATACTCTTCAAGGACGGCAAGATCGTCGATCAGCTGGTCGGCGCTGCGCCCAAGAGTCAGCTCGAAAACCTGATCAAGAAAGCCCTGTAATTCAGGAGTTTCCCCACCGAACCTGAGCAAAGGCCCGCTTTCCGGCGGGCCTTTTTGCGTCAGTCGTCGGCGTCGGCCGCTTCCGAGGCGGCGCGCAGACGGCGAAAGATTTCCCGATAGGCCTTGCGGTCGTTCCCCGCCTGTACCGCCCGCGCGAGTCGCGCAAGGCCGGCGCGGTCGATACCGGGAAGCATCCCCTCGGCCTCGACCAGGGCGGCGGCGCTCTGCTCGGGATCGCAGATGCGGTCGCGCAGCTCCTCAAGGCGATGAAACGCCTCTTTGTCCTGCCGATGGACTTGGTCCAGACCCTCCAGAAAGTCTTGAATGACCGCCGTTTCTTCGTCGTGACGACGCAGCACTCCGGCCAGATGTTTCATTTGCCGTTTGCGCGCGCCGTGGGTCTCAATCCGCCGCGCCAGCTCGATTTCTTCCCGCAGTTCCGGCGACGCCGGCACCTTGGCCCAAGTCGCCTCCGGAAGTTCGAGGAGTTGGCCGGCGACCGTTTCCACCGCCTTGGCCGCGCGTTTCTTCGCGGAACGGCTCGGGCCGCTCCATTGCGGGATTTCTTGTTCTTCGTCGTGAAACATCAAAATTCCTTCCGGCTGTCGAGCAGCAGGGTAACGGGACCATCGTTGACCAGGTGCACCTGCATTTCGGCCTGAAAAATCCCCGTGGCCACGGTCAGACCGCGCTCGCGCAAGAGCGCGACGAATTGTTGATAGAGGGCATCGGCCGTCTCCGGCGGCGCCGCCCGGGAGAAACCGGGGCGACGACCCTTGCGGCAATCGGCCAGCAGGGTGAACTGGGAAACCGCCAGAACCTGGCCGCCGACATCCTCCAGCGAAAGATTCATCTTCCCGGCCGCGTCCTCGAAAATGCGCAGTTGCGCCGACTTCTCCGCCAGATAGCGGGCATCCTCGGCGCCGTCCCCCAGCGCGACGCCGAGCAGAATGAGCAGCCCTCGGCCGATCTCGCCGACGATCTTGCCGTCGACCTCGACCCGGGCCGAGGCCACTCGCTGAAGCACCGCGCGCATGTCAATCTCCCTCCGCCAGTTGCCGCAATAAATTCAGGTTGATGCGATCCCAGGCGTCGTCTTCCCCCTTTGGGGTTTCGAGGATCTTGGGGATCGCCGTGAAGCGCGTATCCCGCATCAGCGCGGCGAAACCGGCGCGCCCGATGGCCCCCCGACCGATCTGTTCGTGCCGATCGACCCGGCAGCCCAGGCCTTTCAAGCTGTCGTTGAGGTGAAAGGCGCGGATACTTTCGACACCGACGCGGCGGTCGAATTCGGCCATCACCCGCTCGTAGCCTTCGCCGCCGGCGAGATCGTAGCCGGCGGCGAAGGCGTGGCAGGTATCGAAGCAGACGCCGAGGCGGCCATGGGGCACCCGCGCCAGGATTTCCGCCAGATGTTCGAAACGACCCCCGAGATAATCCCCCTGGGCGGCGGTATTTTCCAGCAGCACGCCGACCTCGGTGGGGCTGGCGGCGAGAATCTCCTTGAGCGCCGTGACGATTCGGGCCAGCCCGGTGGACTCCCCCTCCCCCCGGTGCGAGCCGGGGTGCATGACCAGCCAGGGGATGCCGAGGCGGGCGCAGCGCTGGAGTTCATCCAGGAAAGCGGCTTTGGATTTCTCCCGAAGTTCGGCCTCGGGCGCGGCCAGGTTGATAAGGTAACCGGCGTGGGCGAAGACCGGCCCGATGCCGCTTTCTTCCCAGGCCGCGCGAAAGGCCAGGGCGGCGGTATCGTCGATGGCCTTGCCCCGCCATTGGCTAGCGTTTTTGGTGAAGATCTGCAGGGCCGTGCCGCCCATCGCCTCCGCCCGGGCGAAGGCCCGGTCCAGGCCGCCGGCGATGGACATATGGGCGCCGAGCGGGTGCGGACAGGCGGGCATCAGAACGGGACGGACGGGGCTTGCAGGCCGGCCAGGGCGGTCGGCACCTGGGCCGCGCGGTCGATGTGCGCGTCGACGAAATCCGCCTTTGGCCCGGCGCCGACAAGCACGGTCTTCATCCCCAGGGCTTTGGCGGTGCGCAGGTTCTCCAGGGAATCCTCGATCATGACGCAGTCGCGGGCGTCGACCCCCAGTTCCGCGACGACCCGATGGTAGGGGGCGGCGAAGGGCTTGGGCTGGTACCGGGCGACGCGGATGTCGAAGATACTCTCGAACTGGTCGCGCAGACCGAGCCGCGTCAGTACCCGCTCGGCGTGGCCGGTGGAGCCGTTGGTGAAGACCGCCTTGCGCTGGGGCAACTGTTGCAGCGCGAGGCGCAACTCGGCGTCGGGATCGAGCCGGGAGGCGACGTCGACGTCGTGCACATAGTCGAGGTAATCCTCGGGATCGACCCGGTAGTGGCGGATCAGCCCTTGCAGGGTCACCCCGTACTCGGCCCAGTAGCGGCGGCGCAGGCCGTCGACCTCGGCGGCGGGGATGCCCACCACCTCGCTCATGTAGCGGTTGATGCGCACGTCGATGAGGGAGAAGAGCTCCCGTTCCGGCGGATAGAGGGTGTTGTCGAGATCGAACAGGAGCATGGCGTCAGAGTCCCAGGGCGCGGCGGATGCGCCCGGCGGCCTCCCGGTAGTCGCTTGCGTCCAGGGCCTTTTCCGCGTGGGGTTCGCTCCAGATCGGCCGCGGCCAGAGGGGATCGTCGATAAAGCGCGGCACCAAATGCCAGTGCATGTGCGGGACCATGTTGCCGAGCAGTTCGTAGTTCATCTTGCTCGGCCGATAGACCTCGGCGAGGGCCGCCGCCACCCCGTTGACCTCTTCCATGAGGGCCGCGCGCGTCGCCGGGTCGAGATGAAAGAGCTCGGTCACGTGCTTTTTGGCGAAAACCAGGCAGTAGCCGGGAAAAAACTGGTCGCGGTTGAGCTGCACGTAGCAGTGCTTCAACTCGGCCACGCGCAGTTCCGGTTCGTCCTGCCAGCGGGTACACATGGGACAATTCATTGGGGGTTGTAGTCTCCCTCGAAAACCTGCACCGCCGGGCCGGTCATGTAGATGTCGCCGTCCTCGGCCCATTCCATCTCCAGATCGCCGCCGCGCAAGTGGTTGAGAAGTCGGCGGTCGGTGCGGCCGCTGAGCACGCCGGCCACGGTCACCGCCGAGGCGCCGGTGCCGCAGGCCAGGGTTTCGGCGGCGCCCCGCTCCCAGGTGCGCTGACGGACCTCGCCGGAGGAAAGGACCTGGACGAACTCGACGTTGATCCGGCGGGGAAAACGGGGATGGTTCTCGATGGCCGGACCGTAGAGTTCGACGGGAAAGGCGTCGACATCGTCGACAAAGATCACGCAATGGGGATTGCCCATGGAGAGGCAGGTGATTTCAAAGGCACGGTCGAGCACATCGAGGGTTTCCGCCACCACCTGTTCGGCTTCCGGCCCGGTCATGGGAATCAAGGAGCGCTTCAGCACCGGTTGCCCCATGTTGACCCGCACCCGCTCGACTTTATCGGCGGCGTTGGTGAAAAGCTGCAAGGGTTTGATCCCGGCGCCGGTCTCGACGCGAATGTTTTTGTTCGTCACCAACCCGTGATCGTAGGCGTACTTGGCCACGCAGCGGATGCCGTTGCCGCACATCTCCGCTTCACTGCCGTCGGCGTTGAACATACGCATGCGCACATCGGCGACGGCGGAGGGCAGGATGAGAATCAGGCCGTCGGAGCCGATGCCGAACTGGCGGTTGCTGACCGCCCGGGCCAGCGCCGCCGGGTCGGCTACCGTTTCCGCGAAACCGTTGACATAGACGTAGTCGTTGCCGGCGCCGTGCATTTTCGCGAATTTCATGAAGAACAGGCTCCTTGCCCGGTTTTGGTTGAGAAAAAGATAGAACTGAATTATAAGCGATGTGCCGGGGGGTCACAAGGACAAAACCCGCCGGCGAGCGGATCGCGCATTTCGTGCTATCCTTAAAAAACCAAGAGAATTCAATATAAAGGAGAAAATCCCATGGCTTTTAATCTTAAGACCAAGGTCTGGCAGACCGGCGCCCTCGACTGGTGGGGGATGATCGACGGCGACGACGTCTATCTGGGCAGCCGCGAATTCCCCTTGCCCCCCGACGAAGGGGATCGCTGGCAGGTGATCAAGACCGGCGATATCTTCCAGGTTATCGACGGGGAAATCCGCAAGGTCGGCTACGAAGAGCCGAAGGTTCCCGAGTGGCTGTGAGCCCGCTGGAAGTTGTCCAAATCGCCGCCGGCGAGCTGGCCAACTTTTCCTACCTCATCTATTCGACCGCCACCCTGCAAGGGGTGGCGGTCGACCCTTCCTTCACCCCCGAAGCCCTGCTCGACCGGGCCGCGCGGCTCGGCGTCAAACTGGAGCTGCTCATCAACACCCACGGCCACCGGGATCATGTCGCCGGCAACGACAAGATGCTCTCGGCCACCGGCGCGAAGCTGGCCGGACATCCGCTGGACATCCCTCAGGCCGACCTGCCTCTTGAAGAGGGAAGGCGGATCGCTCTCGACGACGGGACGATCGAGGTCCTGCACACCCCCGGCCACAGCCCGGGCTCCATCTGCCTGTACGCTCCGGGACTGGTCGTAACCGGCGACACTCTTTTCGTCACCCGCTGCGGGCGGGCGGACCTTCCCGGCAGCGATGTTCGGGAGCTTTATCGCAGCCTGCGTCGCCTCGCCGCCCTTCCCCCGGAAACGCGGGTCTATCCCGGTCACGACTATGGACCGCAGCCGGTTTCGACCATCGCCTTCGAGTTGGAGCACAATCCCTACCTGCGCTGTCCGGACCTGGACTCCTTCATCCGGCTTCGGCAGGGCTGAAAAAAACGAAGCGCGCCCCACTGGAGCGCGCTTTCACTTTCTTTACATCTTCCCTGCCTTCATCGGGCAATCATTCCCCCGCTTCTGCCTCCGACGCGACCGTCACCACCCGCGTGCCGGCAAAACGGTCGTTCCAGCCCCGCCGCCGTGCCGAGAGAATGCCGAGAAAGCCCAAGCCGCCGGCGAGCAGGGCGAAGAGTCCGCCGGTGCTGCGCAAGAAAGCCTGCGGCAGATCGAGCGGTAAGCCGTCTTCCGTCTCGACCCGCAGGCGCAAGAGCATCTTGCCGGGAGTCTGGCCGACGAGAAAGTGGAAGAGGGTGAAATAGCCGAAGCTCAGGGAAAAACAGACCAGAAAATAGGGGATGGCCAAGCGCAGCAGGGATTCGAGGGAGGGCAGAAGGCGCCCGGTAATGCCCGGCGTCAACGCTCGCTCCCCGGCGACGAGGAAGAGCAGGAGGATGCCGCCCAAAAGGAGCAGATCGGCTCCCAGGGCCAAGGCCCGGGGAAGGCCGGCGGCGACTTTCGGCTCGTCCCCCTCGGAGGCGACGACCTCCTCGGGAATGGCCGTGATCGTAACTTCGGCGCTCGTCACGGCTGCGGTCGCTGAATCGTCAGCCGTCCCGGCGGGCGCCGGGGATGCCGGGGAAATAGGCTGGAGATCGACTTCGGGAACCGGACTCTCCATCTCCGGCTCCCGCACCTCAAAAGGGTCGCGGGGGGCCTCCTGCCCCTTGGTTTTGACGGTTTCCGCTTCGAGAGGAAGGGGGGACTCGGCCTCGAAGTCCCAATCGGAAAGACTATCCATGTCGAGAGGATCGGAGGGATCTTCCGGTTCGACCGCCGCCGCCTGTTCCAGTACCGGCAACTCCGCGTCCCAGGAGAGGTCGAGACCGAAACTATCATCGCCGGCGGCCTCGTCGACAGCCTCATCCCCCCCATCGACGCCGGTTGCTTCATTCACTGTTTCGTCTTCGGCATTCCAATCGAAGGCTTCACCATCGAAGGCGCCCTTGCCGGCAGGGGGCGTGACTGCGTCCGGGAAGGGATCTTCGACGCCGACGGGGATTTGCGAGCTCGCGTCGGCGCCGGGGGTTTCATCCATGAAGTCGAAACCGAAATCGGTCGCATTCGCCGCCGTGGTGCTCGCGGCCGTCACCGCGACGGCGGTCACGGCGGCCGCCGCTACCGGTGGGGGCTGTTCCGCCTCGAAGGCAAAGTCCTCGCCGGCGACGACGGGCGCGGTCGCCCCACTCTGGCGTTTGGGGAAAATCAGGCTGCGCAGATTGAACTTGGCCTTGAAGGCGGCGAGATCGTTGCCACACTTTCGGCAGCGTTCCAGGTACTCGAAGCTGTGATAACCGCATTTCGGACACTTCATAGGGGCTCCTTTCGTCAACCAACGAACCGGCGCTCATGCCGCCGGCGCGCCCAGATCTCCATAAATGTACTGCAAGATGCTTGCCACCGCGAACCCAGCCGTTTCGCTGCGCAGAATGCGCGGGCCGAGGCGTACCGGCAGAAATCCG
>CALJLX010000624.1 GCA_937982495.1 uncultured Desulfuromonas sp. | reverse complement strand
TGGGCGGGACGGGTATCTTGCCCCGGAATGGGTAGAATCGTTGATGATGTACCCGACAGGGTGGACCGACTTGCGGCGCTAGGTAATACCGTAGTTCCGCAAATACCCGAACTTATCGGCAGAGCGATTGGTTTTACGGCAAATGCCGTTTAACCATCATTACCCCGCCTGAAATGCGGCATATCACTCACAAGAAAGGAGATAAACCGATGAAAACAGGCGAAATCATCGACCGGCTGCGCGAAAAAATACGCTTGAAACACTACAGCCTGGCGACGGAAAAAACCTATGTCGGCTGGGCGCGCCGGTATATCTCCTTTCATGCCGCCCGGGTGGCCGGCGGCACGGCTCTTTCGGGTGCCGAAGAGGTCACCGCGTTTTTGACCTGGCTGGCCACGCAAAAGCGGGTAGGCGCGTCGACACAGAATCAGGCCATGAACGCGCTGGTGTTTCTCTATGGCGAAGTCCTCGGCCAGTCGCTCGGAAACAT
The DNA here is from genome assembly GCA_937982495.1 of uncultured Desulfuromonas sp. Classification (GTDB taxonomy): domain Bacteria; phylum Desulfobacterota; class Desulfuromonadia; order Desulfuromonadales; family Trichloromonadaceae; genus Trichloromonas. The sequence continues at coordinate 3,119 of CALJLX010000624.1, read as the reverse complement.
CGACGCCATCCGCGCCAAGCGGTCGAAGCGGTTGCCGGCGGTCTTCACCGTCTCGGAAGTGCGGCGAGTTCTGGAGCAGCTTTCGGACGGCGCGTGGCTCATGGCGTCGCTGCTGTATGGTTCCGGGCTGCGATTGTCCGAGGTGTTGCGGCTGCGGGTCAAGGATGTGGATTTCGACCGGCAATCGCTGACGATCCGCTGCGGCAAGGGGGACAAGGACCGTGTGACCTGTCTGCCCTCCTCGCTGGTGCTGGCGTTGCAGCAACATCTAGAGCGGCGCCGGTTGCTGCATGACCGGGATTTTGCCGCGGGAATCGGGGCCAGTATGCCGCCGGCGCTGGCGCGGAAATATCCCCAGGCTCCGCTCCAGTGGGGCTGGCAGTACGTTTTCCCCGCATCGCAACCGGCCCGCGATCCGCGCAACCCGCAATCTCCGCTGCTGCGCCACCATCTGCACCCCTCGGCCTTGCAAAAGGCGGTCAAGATGGCCATCCGCCGGGCCGGAATCGCCAAACACGCCGGCTGCCACACCTTCAGGCACTCCTTCGCCACGCACCTGCTGGAGACGGGGACCGACATTCGCACCCTGCAAGAGCTGCTCGGTCATGCCGACGTGCGCACCACGCAGATTTACACCCACGTTACCGGCCACGGCGCCGGTGTACGCTCACCCCTTGACCTGGTGGCCTGATGACCATGACCAACACCCTGACCGCCGAACAAAAAAAACAGCTCGCAAAAATCCTAAAAGATTTCGGCATACTCCCTCTTCGCGGCGAGGTCTGCATATCGGTTTCGCCAGAGGGGGCAATAGGAAATATCAAGGTAGTTCGGAATTTGTAACGGTGCGAATAAGCGGCGACGACGAAACGCCACACTAAGAACCGCCCAGCCATATTTCGTCCGCTTGATGTAGGTGGTTAGGGCGCATTTTGGAGCGAGGTACGATATGAATTTTGGACAGGCGATTGAAGCGATGAAGGCCGGTAAGATGATGCAGCGTGCCGGATGGAATGGGAAAGGGATGTTTCTTTTTCTCGTTGGCGGCAACGAATGGACGTTTACCAATGGGCGATGCGACAACCAACCTCTGCTGCCTTTTATCTGTATGCAGACCGTGACCGGCGATCAGGTGCCGTGGCTGGCGAGCCAGACCGACATGCTGGCCGAAGATTGGCAAGAGGTCTGAATGGTGGAACGTGGGGCGCAGGTTCAAGTTGCGGCCTGCGCCCTAACCATCATTACCCCGCCCAACCGGCAACATAACACGCACCCGGCAACCGCAACCACGGCCCGGACGTTCATGGCAACCCCGCCATGCGTCCGGGCTTTTTTTATTTTTCCAGAGGCCAGCATGCCCGACATTGAGCGCATTCAAAAACTGCACGCCGCCGCCCAGGGGCAGGACAAGGCCAAGCTGACCGTGCTGCACAACGCAGTGCTCTCGGGCATGAACGCCTACGCGGCCAGCAGCGAGGCCGGGCGGCTCAAGGATTGGCAGGCTGCCGAGGACGCCCTGTCCGATGCCGTCGACCGGCTGTGGGGCAAGTATTTCCCCGGCGAGTCCGGCCGATCCGGTGGGGATGAGTCGTGGTTCCGTGACAAGCGCGTAGCCCATGAGTGGTACGTCACCCAGGGCGGGATCCTCACCTACAGCGGCTTTACCCGCCAGGCGTTCACGGTCGACGGCCGCAAGGTCTCGCGCTTGAGCGTGCAAAAGCTGCTCCTCGATGAGCGGGGCAAGAAATACACCGCCGACAGCCGCAACGACGATCTTTCCGCCCGCCGCGAAGAGGCCGACACCCGCAAGGCCGAGGCCGACGCGGCAAAGTCCGAGATGCAAGCCGAAGAAATGCGCCGCGCGCAGGACGCCCGCTGGGTGCTGCGCGAAGTCGCCGAGGAAGAAACCTGCGTCTGGGTGTCCCGCCTGCGTGATGCCGTCGCTTACCACATCGGGAAAAACCAGCTCGCCATCATCCACGCCTGCGGGGGTAACCCGGCGCGGCTGTCCGAGGTGCAAAGCATCATCGACGCCGCCCTCGCCGCCGCCTGCAACGAAATAGCCAACAGCGCCGAGGTCACGGTGGAGATTGAGGATTTAGAGGAGGTCGGATGCTGATCACCCCCACCATCCGCCCTATCGCCCCCTTCGCCCACCTCGCCGGGCGCACGGTCACCACCCGCCCCTCCCGGGCCTTGCGTCGCCGCATGCGCACGCCCGAGCCGCTGACCATCAGCCAATGGGCGGACAAATACCGGCGCGTGACGGAGATTGACGCCAAGCCCGGCGCCTGGCGCAGCGAGCTGGTGCCCCATGCCGTGCCGATCATGGACGACATCGCGCGCCCCTGGGTCCGGCAGGTGTGGATCTGCCTGCCCGAACGAGGCGCGAAAACGCAGATCCTGCTCAACACCGTCTGCTGGGGCATCGACCAGGGGTCCGCCGCCGGCAACATCTTCTGGCTCATGCCGACCGAACATGACGCCCGAAAAGCCATGGGCGAGCGCGTCATCCCCGTCTTTCGCGCCAAGGACGACCACGGCCGCCCCGGGCGCATCGCCCGCTATCTCTCCAGCGCCGCCGACGACACCAGCCGGGGCGCCATCCGCTTCAACCACGGTATCCGCCTCTTTCCGGCCTGGGCCAACTCCCCCGGTTCCATGGCCGCCTACTTCGGCCGCATCAACATCGCCGACGAGTGCGACAAATTCCCCGAGCGCACCTCGGAAGGCTCCGACCCGATCACCCTCTTTCTCAAACGCGCCCGCGACGACCGGCACCGCTCAAAATACGTTTTCGCCAGCACCCCGGCCGGGCGCTTCATCTACAAGGGCACGCAAGCCTGCACCCAAGTCAAAACTTGGGCCATGCGCTGCCCCGACTGCGGCGAGCTGGTCACACCCGGCGAAGAGCACCTGGCCATCCCCGAAGGCACAACCGTCGAAAACGTCCAGCGCGCCGACCTGGGCCTGACCTGCCCGGAATGCGGCACGATCTGGAACGAAGAGCGCCGCGCCATCGCCTACCACGGCGGGCGCGAGAAGATCGTCACCGGCGCCGACAACCCCCGCCCAGAGTCCATCGGCTGGCACGTCCCCGCCTGGGTCTTCCCGGTCAT
>CALJLX010000623.1 GCA_937982495.1 uncultured Desulfuromonas sp. | reverse complement strand
TAAAATCATGGTAGCGCTGCTGGCCTCGACGGCCATCGCCGCCCCGGCCTTCGCCGTCACCGGCGACGTCTCCGGTTTCCTGCACGTCCGCGGCGTCGCCGCCGACAACATGGACGGCCGGGACAAGAAGAACGGCGCATACGACGACAACACCCGCGCCGTTGACTCCCGTCTGCGGCTCTTCACCACCGCGGCCCTCAACGAAAACGTCAAGGCGGTTTTTGCCGTTGAGGTCGACTACGTTTGGGGCGATGACAAAATCGGTAAAGTCGGAGCAGACCAGAAGGGTGAGATCGAAATCGCTAATCTCTACCTCGACTTCAATATTCCTGAAGCCAACACCAACGTCAAGGCCGGTACCCACTACTACAAACTGGGCGGCGGCTTGATCATCGGCGAGCATGCCTCCGGCGTCAGCATCCGCAAGGCTTTCTCCGACGAGATGAACCTCGGCCTGTACTGGGTGAAGATGGTCGAAGGGGTTGACGAAAACGACGATGAGGATGTCGATTACTACCAAGCGCAACTGGACATGAAGCTTGGCGGCATGACGGTTTCGCCGTTTGTCGGCTATCTGAACAGCGACGATAATTATAATGTTGGCGCACCGTATGCTGCTTGGATTGTCGATGGTGGTGAGCAGTTCTACTACGGCTTGGAAATCAAGGGCAAGGCCGAGGCGCTCAACTATGGCATGACAGCTTTCTATAATGACGGCAATTACACCAACTTTACCCTCAATAAGCGCGAAAATAATAGCGCCTTTGCCATTTTGGCTGATGCGGATTACACTGTTGGCGACACCAAGCTGGTCTTCTCCGCCGGCCGCTATGGCGATAGCGACAGACCTTCCGGCTATATGACAACCGTCAGGGGCTACAATAACTTCGCCGAAGTTATCACCGGTGGCTATTTCGATCAGCGTACGAATACCGGAGGGGGGTACGCCCAGACCTACTCGGGTTCTGCCAATGCCTCTTATGACATGAACTTTCTCTATGGCAAACTCGGTGTCGAGCAGAAGTTGCACGAGAAAGGCAAACTCCGCGCCTACTACATCTACGCCGAGGAAGCTGCGGACAACAATACTCGGCTCCTATCGAACGGCAAGAGCATGAAGCGCGTTACCTTCGGTCACGAACTTGATCTCTATTATGACTACACAGTTGTTCCCGGTCTGGTCGCGACCCTAGGCGGCGGCTACCTGTTGGCCAACGATGATTTCGGCTACGACATTGATGCCGCTGGTAAAGAATATGGTGGCGACGATGCTTGGAAAGCCGGCCTGGGCTTGGCTTACAAGTTCTAAGATTGCCGATTTAAAAGCATTATGCTAGTTTGATGGCCGGGCTTCATGCCCGGCCATTTTTTCTGGAAACGCCCGCCTCAAAAACCCCTTTCCCCCCCGGGAGAGGGAAAATGTCGATACCGTTCATCCGTCAACCCAAGGAGATGCCGCACATGCCGTTCTTCCCCCGTTCGTTGATCGTCGCCGTGCTTCTGCTGGCCGCGTCGGCGATATTGCCTCCGTCTGCGTCGGCCTTTATGGAAAACCTGGCCCGCGATTTCAAACCCGTCTCCGGGGTGGTGATCATGCCGGTGAAGGGGGAATACCTCATCGACCTCGACGCCAAGTCGAATGTCGCCATCGGCGATCTCTTCACCGTCATGCAGCCGGGAGAAAAGGTCGTGCATCCGGTGACCAAGGAAGTGGTCGGCAGCATCGACGAAGTCAAGGCCATTTTACAGGTCACGCGGGTCAAATCGGGCTACTCCTACGCCAAAGCCGTAGGGACGGCTCCGGAAATCGTCGCGAAGGACAAGATTCTGCGCTATGAAAACATTCCGGCGGTCTTCTGGGACTACACCGACGACGGCGAAGCGGTCTACGCCCAAGTCAAACAGGCCCTGCCGACCCTCGAATGGCAGGAATACGCCGCGACCCAGGAAGCCAAACCGCAAACCCCGGCGGCGGCCGCCGGCTTTCAGGGACTGACCTTCGTCCTCAAGCCCGGCGCCCTTGAAGTTCGCGATCCGGCGTTCACCGTTCTGCGCGCCTATGCCGTCGGCAGCGCCCAACCCGCCGCCCCGGCTGTCGTAGCTTCCGGCGTTCCGGTCGCGGCCGCGCCGGCTGTCTCCGCTTCGGCGCCCGCGTTGATGCCCGCCCCTTCCGGTCCGGCGATCGTCGCCGCCCCGGCCCCGACCGGTTCCAGTGTGGTCGGCACGTTCTCCCCCGCCATCGTCCGCCAGAATCTGGCCGAGGCGGAACGGGGCGTGTGGGTCAGCCCCGCCGTCAAGGAATCGCTGGTCGGGGTCGAAGTCGGCGAACTGGACGGCGACGGCAAACTCGAAACCGCCCTGCTCTACGCCCACCGCATCGACATCACCCGCTTCGCCGACGGCAACTCGGAAACGGTCGCCCAGGTCGATCTCGGCACCGGGCGCAAGGCCCTGGCCATCGACGGCGCCGACCTGAACGGCGACGGCAAGCTGGAACTGTACATCACCGCAGCCTTCGACGACCGCCTCTCCTCGATGATCGTCAGCGGCG
>CALJLX010000622.1 GCA_937982495.1 uncultured Desulfuromonas sp. | reverse complement strand
GCGAAGAGCGCCGCCGCGCCGAGATGGGTCGAGAGCAGATAGAGCCAGGCGGCTTCGCGCACCTCCTTTCTCCGGTGGTCGAAAGCGACCAGAAAGAAGGAAGTCAGGGACATGCACTCCCAGGCGGCGATGAAGAGAACCGCGTTGGCGGCGGTCACCACCAGGATCATGGCGGCGATCAGGAGGGTGTAGAAAAACCAGGCGGCGCCCAAGGGGCGGCTGCCCGCCTGGTCCTTGAGATAGCCGTGACCGTAGATGGCGCAGAGAAGGGCGAGCAGAAGAATTGGGACGAGAAAGAAGGCGGCCAGCGGATCGAGGGTCAGTGTGAAGCTGCCGCCGGGAACCGGCCAGGGGAGACTCAAGGTCTGGGAGCGTTGTTCGAGGAGGGTGCGCCCCGCCGCCGTCAGGCCGAGAAGGGCGGCGATCAGGGTGGCGGAGATGCCGAAGAAGGCCGCAGGTGCCGAGCGCCGCCCGCAGCAGAGGGCGGCGAGTCCGCCGGAAAGCAAAGTGAGAAGCGCCGGCAGGATCAGGTTCATGGCCGACTCGCCTCCAACTCCGTTTCCGCCTGGCGCAGCGCGGCGAGAATTTCCTCGCGGCTCCCCTCTTCGGTAAGAATCTTCTTGAACTGTGGATTTTTCAGGGCGAAGCCCAGTTGCGAAAGGAGGTGCAGATGACTGCGCAGGCTTGGGGCGATGACGGTTAACAGCAGCCGTACCGGCCGCCCATCCAGCGACTGGAAGTCCACCGGCTGTTCGAGAAAGCAGAGGGTGACGGTCGATCTGGTCAAGTGCAGCAGGGCGGGATTGCGGGGGTGGGGGATGGCGATCCCCTCGCCGATGCCGGTCGAGGCGATCCGTTCCCGGGCGAGCAGCACCTGTTGTAGGTGCCCCCGGTCCACTTCTTCGGGCAGCCGCAGGTGCTGGGCGACCTCGGCCAGCACCCGTTCGCGGTTGTCCCCCTCTACCCGGTAGAAGATGCCCCCGGCTTCGAGGGCTTCACTCAGCAGGGGCAGGGGGGCGGCGTCGGACTCGGGCTCGTCGAGCAGTTCAGCGGCGACCCCCATCCTCCGGGAGGTCGCCCATTCAAGCAATTCCGCGCGGTTGAAGCGGTACTGTTAGTGCACCCGGTAGGCTGGCACGACGTCCTGCTTGATCCAGCGGTAAATGGTCTTT
>CALJLX010000621.1 GCA_937982495.1 uncultured Desulfuromonas sp. | reverse complement strand
CGCATGGCCTCGGTGGCGGCGTCGTCCGCCGCGACCTTGTCCCCCTTGCCGACCCAGCGGCTGCTGGCCAGGGCCGCCGCTTCGGTGACGCGCACCAGTTCCAATGCCAGATTGCGATCCATATAAACCCTCCCCGAGGTTCTTGCGGTATTATTAATCGGGCGGTATCATGGCACGATTGCTCAAGAAAAACAAGATTCGCCGGGATTTCCGGGTTCGCGCCAGGGGCGCGGGGAGACACGATGGAATTTTTTATCTGGGCCCACCGGGGGGCCTCGGCCGACGCGCCGGAGAATACCCTGGTCGCTTTTGCCGCCGCCGAAGCCGCCGGTGCCGACGGCATCGAACTGGATGTGCATCTGAGCCGCGACGGGGTGCCCGTGGTCATTCACGACGAGCGGGTCGAGCGCACCACCGACGGGCAGGGCCGGGTAGCCGGCTTGAGTCTGGCGGAACTGCGGCGCCTCGATGCCGGCGGCTGGTTCTCCCCGCGCTTTGCCGGTGAGCCGATTCCGGTGCTGGAAGAAGTGCTCGACTGGGCCGGCGACCGTCTGCGCCTCAATATCGAAATCAAGGAGGCCGCGGCCGGCCAGGCGCTGCTCGATCTGCTCCCCCGCTATCCCCGGGTGCGGGTGCTGGTCTCCTCCTTCGATCACCGCCTGCTGGCGGAGCTGCGTCGCCGCGACGGGAACTTGCCCCTCGGCTTTCTCTTCGAGGATGACGGTTGGCGGCGGGTGCTGCGGCGGGCGCTGGCCTGCGGCGCCGAAAGTCTCCATCCCCGGGCGGATCGCGTCAGCCGTCCGCTCCTCGCCGCCTGCAAACGCGCGGGGCTGGCGCTCTGTCCCTGGACGGTCGACGACCCCGGCCACATTCGCGCCCTGCGCCGCCTCGGCATCGACGGTCTCTTCACCAACGATCCGTTCGCGGTGAGCCGCAAGTGAAATTGACAGCGCCGGTCGCGCCTGTTAGGGTGGTCGTCGCGTAACCTGCTTATATAAGGAAGGAATTTTTGCATGCTGGGTGATATGAGCCAGGTCCGTTCCATCGTCTTCGATCTCGACGGTACCCTCTACAAGGACGACGGTCTCGCCGCCGAGATCCAGACCATGGCCGCGCGGCTGGTGGCCGATTCCCGGGGGGTGGGGCTCAAGGAAGGGCGCGCCTTGCTGCGCAAGTCCAAGCGGCGGCTGGCCGAAATGCTCGAAGAGGAACCGACCCTGACCCGCACCTGCCAGACCCTGGGCATCGAGGCCGTCGACTTCCATCGCGCCATGCAGACCCAGGTGCGACCCGAAAACTTCCTGAGTACCGACCCCATTCTGCAAGCCCTGCTCGAATCCCTGGCCGAAGGCTGGGATCTCTACCTCTACACCAACAACAACCTCGCCCTCTCCGAAAAAATCCTCGCCCTGCTCGGGGTCGAAAGCTACTTCAAGCGCCTCTACACCATCGAATTCAACTGGACCCCCAAGCCCGACGTCGATACCCTGCGGCGCATCCTCGAAGACATCGGCGGCGAGCCGGAAAGCTTCCTCTTCGTCGGCGACCGCGAATCCGTCGACCTCAAAGCCCCGAGAATGCTCGGCATCCCCACCCTCCTCGTCACCGAAACCGCCGACCTGCTGCGCATTCATCAGTGGTTGGGGATGATTCCGT
>CALJLX010000620.1 GCA_937982495.1 uncultured Desulfuromonas sp. | reverse complement strand
GAAATCCATCCCGATGGGTCGGTCTTCGTCTGCTGTCCGGCCTGGCTGAAGACCCCCATCGGGAACCTGTTCGAACAATCCCTGGCGGAAATCTGGAACGGCCCCGCCGCGCGGGGCCGGCGCCGCAACATTCTCAACGGCACCTTCCACAATTGCAGCCGCAAGCGCTGCCCGCGCCTGGCGTGCGCCTCGCCGCCGGTGATGGCCCTGGCCGAAGTCGCCGATCCGGAACTGCGTGCCGCCCTGGAGAGGGGGAAGGTCCAACTCTCCTTCGGTCCGAAAATCCTCAACCTCTGTTTCGATCCCCGCTGCAACCTGAGCTGTCCCACCTGCCGCCGGGCGCCGCTTGTCCTCGACGATGCCGAGCGGGAGCGGGTCGCCCTCCTCGCTCGGCGCATTGTCGAGCAGGCCGCGCCCCAGGCCGAGGAACTGATCGTTTCCGGCTACGGTGATCCCTTCGGCAGCCCCGCCTACCGCGAACTCTTGGCCGCGATCACCCCGCGCGGCTGGCCGCGTCTGCGCCGGGTGGGATTGCACAGCAATGGCCAGCTCTGGGACGCGGCCGCCTGGGCGGAACTCGCCCATCTGTGGCCGCTGGTCAAGAGCGCGGAAATCTCCATCGACGCCGCCAGCGCCGCGACCTACGGCGCAGTCCGCCGGGGCGGCGATTTCGGCCGCCTGCTGCGCAACCTCGACTTCATCGCCACCCTCGCCATCCCGCTCAAATTCAGTTGCGTCGTCCAGCGCGACAACTACCGGGAACTCCCCGCCTTCGTCGACCTGGCCCGCCGTTACGGCGCCGCCGTCTATTTCAGCCGCCTGGTCAACTGGGGCACCTTCGACCGCGCCGAATTTATCCGCCGCGCCGTGCACCTCCCCGACCATCCCGAACACGACGAACTGCTCGCCATCCTCCGCCAGCTCGACGGCCTTGCCGACGTCGAGCTCGGCAACCTGCAACTTGCCGTCTGAGCGTCTTTTTTGGGTGAGGGGGGGCAATATGATATGAACGCGGATGGGGATCGAGAAGGAAGCGAGTATGGGAAGGGAAAGTGGAGCGGATCGTAAAGTTGATCTGGTCTATTTTTCTGTGTTTTGCCGCAATAGTAGTCTTGCAAGACGCGACCCCGGTTGATACGGTTCCTTTCGCTCACCGCATCCTACGGACTAGGAAGAGTGGATGACCCAAAAACGTTCATCGAAATATTTATCCAGAATCGGTCGGACTTCTTGCCATTGCAGACCGCCGCCCCCGCAACCGGGGCGGGGCACCACCACGCGCGACCAGCCACGGGCATCGGCCAGGGTCAGCAATTCGGCGCAGGACCGCTCGATCCGGCCGAGGCCAGGAACCTCGAATGGTGAGTCTTCCACCGGGAAACTGACCAGTCCGTGCGCCAGTTCGTAAACCTGGTTGCCCCCTTGCTGGAGGAGTTGTCCGAGTTGTCGGGGCAGCTCCGGAAAGCGATCCCGCGCCTGGCGAGCGCATCCCCGGAGCATGATACATTCCCCTCGGGGGGAGACCAGGGCGCCGGTGGTGACGCAGATCGGCGCTTGCCCGAGGTAATCCCACAGGTCGCCGATAGTCTCCCTCACCGCGCCATCCCCAGGATGCCGCGCATCGTTTCGAGCAGACAGCGATAGACCTCTTCCCGCGTGGCGATGCAGCGGGGCAGATCGTGGTTGAGGATCTCTTCGAGGCGGTGCAGCACCGCGCCGTCGTCGCTGCCGAGTTCGTCCAT
>CALJLX010000619.1 GCA_937982495.1 uncultured Desulfuromonas sp. | reverse complement strand
TGCTGCTGACCCTGGCCGTCTCCGCCTGCGTCCATCGCATCCCCCCCCTCTCTCCCCGCCGCACCAACACCGAGGCTCACCGACAGGCCACCGACAATCCGTCCTGCCGGGAATGTCATGACGTGGCCGGACTGCGTCATCATCGCCCCACGGATAACTGTCTCGAATGCCACAAACTCTCATTTGGAGGGATTCAATGAAACCGTTGCGCTATCTGCTCCCCGTATTGCTGATGGCCGTCCTGTCGGGCTGCGGCCTCATTTACGGTCAGGTCATGCGTTCCGCCGAAGGGGTGGGTGAAATCAAGGTCATTTCCGGCGGCATCGCCGACCTGCGTCCCGGCAGCCGGGTACTGGTGATCGGCCCCTTCGCCAAAACCCGCGACGCCTTTTACATCTGCCGGGGAGAAGAAGCGGCCTTCTTTTCCCAGCAATTCAAGGAAAAAGGGCTGTTTCATTCGGAACTGCATGTCCGCCCCGGCTTTGACGATCCGCAATTGGCGGTGACCGAGATCAAGGGGATGGCTCCGGAGCAGTTACCCCTCCGCCTGGGCCTCGACCGGAATCCCGAGTTGATCCTCTTCGGCACCATCCTCGCCCGGGAAATGTCCGTGGCGCCGGGCCGGGGCGTGGTCATGACGGTCAGCTACCGGCTGGAATTCTATAATCCGGCAACCCGACAATCAACCACCCTCGAAGTGGCCACCCGTGATATCTTCGCCGACTGCATCCCCGGCATCGTCGCAGCCCTGATGGAAAAAATCGTCCGGCGTTAATCCCTTTCCCGAAACGGCTAATGGCGATTGTGTGTTTTTTCTAATCGCTATTAGCCGTACATTTTCCGTCAAATGCCGGACCCCGACCTCCCTATGAAACCTATCTAAAAAATTAATTTGAATAAAATCAGATAGTTGCGCAAAAACAGGAGATCACAGGAACCGCACGAAGCGAGGCGAAGCCTTTGGCCCGATTCTGGCAAATATAAAGGTTAAAACAGGGCACACCAGACCCACCGCACGGTCAAAGACCGGCCCGTCTGCCCTCCGGTTTCTGCCACATCCGGAGGCCTGATAATCGCGGGGAGGGGGCCAGCGATTATCCACCAACCAAGCGGTGGGTCATGGTGTGCCGGTTTTTTCCCGCCAAGCACATCCCTGCAACCAGAGTTGCGCCAGTTCGACCTCTCCTCTCGCGCCACGGATCAGAGCATTAAGCGCCGGTCAGCCCCCTGTATAAATTGCTCATACCTTTTTTTCACAAAAAAAACCCAAGTATTTTCAATAAGATTTGCCCTACTCCCGGACCCTTTCGGGGGATCGATTAAAATCTTCTCGTATGTTTTCGCTATACAATTCCCCGCGAATAACTGCGCCGTCAAAGTCGCCAAGGAATTTTTTTCTAGTGTATTTCCAGACGATTACAGACTTAATATGAATAATATCAAATCTTGGCATATTCCTCGCTATATTATCGGTCAAAACGTAGATAACTGGCTTTACGAGGAGTATGACATGAAAAACCTGGTTTCCACCCTGTTGACAACCCTGATCACTCTTGCTTCGACGGGCCTGGCCTGGGCCGCCGATCTTCCGGAAAAATCCGGATTTGGCCTTTTGTCCCTGATTTTCTTCGGCTTCTTCGCCATGATTATCGCCGCGCAGCTGGTTCCCGGCCTGATTCTCTTCCTCAGCGGAACCAAAGAGCTCTTTCGCAAGCGCGTCACCCATCGCTAATCGGTTTGCACGAACAGCAACACCCATCTTCTTTCGACAGGAGTACATCATGAAACTCTCGACCCGCATCGCCGCCGCCACCCTGGCTCTTTCCGCTTTCGCCGCCCCGGCCTTCGCCGCCTCGACCCGCAGCGACCACAGCGGTATCGTCGTCTGGATTTTCCTCGGCTTCTGCGGCCTGATCGTCGCCGCCCAGCTGATCCCCGCCATCCTGGTGATGTTCGGCTTCGCCAAGGCGGTTACCTCCCCCAAACAGGAAGAAGCAAAGCAGAGCAGCCACTAACAGAGTTGTCTTGACTCCTGAACCGGAAAAGGGCGGTCCCACGACCGCCCTTTTCTTTTTGTTTTGTCCTGCGTGACCTCTACCGCAATTCCTGCAAGGCCGTGTTGGCGAACTTGGCCAGCTTTTTGTTCCCCGAGGCCGCCACCTGCTCCAGGGCGAGGGCATATTTGCTGTTGCCCGAGGCGCCCAGCGCCTTGCACAGCCAGGCCATGGTATCCACCGACA
>CALJLX010000618.1 GCA_937982495.1 uncultured Desulfuromonas sp. | reverse complement strand
CGAAGAGCAGACCTTGCAGCAGCGCCCCCCGGCGTCCGGGAAAGCGGTCGCCGATGAAGACCGAGACGGTACTCAGGGCGATGAGCAGGGCCAGGTTGTAGGTCAGGTCGATCAGGGTCGAAAGCATGCGGTCTCCCGGCGTGGTTGAGGCGGTTATCTTTGCAAACTTCTCGCCAGCTCCACCCCCTGCCGCAGCTCGGTGGCGACGGCGTCGACCTTGAGTTCGGCGGGGAGTTCGGGGAGCAGGCGGAAGGCGCCGCCGCCGAGGATGATGCGAGGCGCGGCGGCGCCGAGTTCGGTCCGCGTCCGTTCCACCAGTTCAATGACCTGGGGCAGGTTGAAGAGCATGGTGGCGGAGATGCCGAGAAGATCGGCCTGGTGGTCGCCGGCCGTTTTGAGGATGCCGTCCAGGGGCATGTCGGTGCCGAGAAAGCGCACGTCCCAGCCGTCCGCTTCGAGCAGATCGGCGACCATGTTGGCCCCCACCTGATGCAGTTCCCCCTGGACGCCGGTGATGACCGCCCGCCCCCGGCGCTCCCCGGCGACGGGTAGCCGCTCGTAGACCCGCGCCACCACATATTGGGTGATGGCGGTGGCCATGTGTTCGTCGGCGACGGTGATGCGGTTGGCTTCCCAGAGGCGGCCGACCTCGTAAAGCGCTTCCTGGAAAATTTCGACGTAAAGATCGCGCAGGTCGTGCCCGGCGTTGTGGGCTTCCAGAACGATGGCGACGGCGGCCTCGCGGCGCCCGGCGAGAATCGCCTGCAGAAAGAGCCGGCGACTGAGGGTCAGGGGATCGTCGGCCTCTCTTTTGCCTTCCGCTTCTTGGGCGGTCAGGGCGGCAAGTTCTCTTCCGGCGGCGAGGGTGATTTCCGGCATGGGGTCTCCTGGGGTCATTGCGGCGGACTTTCCCGCTCCACCCGGTTGCGGCCGCCGTCCTTGGCGAGATAGAGGGCGGCGTCGGCGCGGGACATGAGTCGGTCCGGGTTGCCCCCCGGCGGCAGCAGGGCGACGCCGAAGCTGGCGGTGATTTGCTTCGGGTAGCCGTCGATGGCCAGTTCCGCCACTTCCCGGCGCAGGCGTTCGGCGATCTCGACGCCTTTGTCCAGTTCGGTTCCCGGCAGCAGCAGGGCGATTTCCTCGCCGCCGACGCGGGCGACAAGGTCGTAAGGCCGCACCCCCCGCATCAGGGCGGCCGTGACCGCGATCAGGACCTGATCCCCGACCTCGTGTCCGTAGTCGTCGTTGACCCGCTTGAAGTGATCGAGGTCGAGCATCGCCAGCACCAGCGGTGACTTCATCCGCGCGCCCCGCTCCGCCTCGAAGCGCAGCCGCTCATTGAAGGCCCGGCGGTTGGCGGCGCCGGTCAGGGGATCTTTCAGGGCGAGTTCCTGGATGGTGCGATAGGCTTCGAGCAGTTGCCGGTTACGCTCTTGCAGCTCGCGGTTCTTGCGGGTGTTTTCCCGGCTCAGCACGGCCAGCTGATTGTTCAGTTGCAAGAGTTCGTCGGCGAGGGCGGCGGTTTTGGCGGCGGGATTTTCGGCGACGAAGAGAACGCCCCGAGGGTGGCGGACCAGACAGCAGCGCAACGTCGTCGGCCCCTGGAGGGGGCTGTGCAGATTGAGCAGAAATTCCTCGTCGCGCTCATCGTCTCCGCCCGCCAGCCGCCGCCGCAGTTGCGCGCCGTCGGCTTCGGTCAGATGTATGGCGAGGGGCCGGTTGCGGCAGTCGTCACCGGCCAGGTGCAGCAGGCGCGGCACCCCGGGACTGTGGGCGCGGATGATTCCCTCCCGGTCGAGGAGCGCGCAGAAAAGAAGGTCGCTGCCGAGAAGAAAATCGGCCAGCCGATTCAAGGAAGGGTCTTCAGGTCCCATCGCGGTTCAGTCCGTCGGGTGGTCAGCGATGCAATGCGCCGGGGAGGGTGAAGCGGAAACAGCTGCCTTTTCCCGCGCCTTCCGATTCGACCCAGATGCGGCCGCCGTAGAGTTCGACAATCCGCTTCACCAGTGCAAGACCCAGGCCGCTGCCGGGGCTTTTCCCGTCGAGTTTTTCGAAAAGCCCAAAAATTTTCTCCCGATAGCGGGGGTCGATGCCGATGCCGTTGTCGCGCACGAAAAAAACGGTCTCGCCACCTGTTTCCTCCACGCCCAGGCGAATCCGGGGCGCGTCCTGGTCGCCCAGGTACTTGACGGCGTTTTCGATGAGGTTCTGCCAGATCTCCAGCAGTCGCGGCCGGTCGCCGAAGAGGTTCGGACCCTGCTCAGTGCTTTCGATCGTCACTCCCCGCTCGGTCAGGGGACCGGCCATCAGCGAGAGGACTTCTTGCAGCAGCCGGCGGAAGGAGATTTCTTCCGGCGGATTGACGACCCGCCCGATGCGGGACATTTCCAGCAGTTCGTCGAGCAGTCTGCCCATTTTTTCCGCCGCCCCGCGCATGTGGGCGATGTCCGTCCCAATCCGCGCCGCGTCACCCGCGGCGATGTCCTGTTCGAGAAAACCGAGAAAGGACTTGACCGTCACCAACGGGCTCTTCAGGTCGTGGGAGACGGTGTAGTTGTAGCGCTCCAGTTCACTGCTGCGCTCTTCCAGTTCCCGGGTCCGCTGTTCGAGGGCGATTTCCGCTTCCTTGCGGGCGGTGATGTCGTGGATGATCGAATACATGAAAGGGCGGTCGTCGAATTCGACAGGGCCGGAAAAGACTTCGACGTCGCGCGCCTCGCCATTGGCGAGGCGGTGGCGGAATTCGAAATGGTTGCGAAGCCGGTGCCGGGCTTTTTCCATTTCGGTGCGGATTTCTTCGGGACTCAAAATGTTGATGTTGGCCAGCGGCATGCCGCGCAACTCTTCGCGGCTGTAGCCGTAATAGTGCTGGGCTGCCGGGTTGGCGTCGATGACGCGTGCCGTTTCGGGATCGATGAGCAGCATGGTCGAATGGTGGTTGGCGAATAGGCTTTGGTAACGGGCTTCGCTTTGACGCAGCGCGGCTTCGGCCCGATCCCGATCCCGCAGGTGATCGCTCAGGCGCTTGCGGCTGAGGCCGATGCCGAGCATCCCCAGGAACCAGAGCCCGCCATAGCCGACGACATGGAGGCGCAGATAAGAACGCATTTCCGCCCGGTAGGGCGCCCAGGGGATGGCGACGCTGATGCCGCCGCGAATGTCGTCCATCCGGTAGCCTTGGGCGGCATGGCACTTGAGACAGCCGGAGTCGACGAGAACCGGCCGCATCAGGCGCAGATAGGGTTCGCCGTCGATGGGGAGCAACGCCGAGCGTTCGCTTTCGCCGCGCTCGAAGGCCGCGAGCGTTTCGGCTTCCCAGGGGTCGGGGGCATTCGTCGCACGGATCGGTCGCAGGCTGGTGATGTGGGCGCGGGTGCCGAAGGTGTCGTCCGCCAGTTCATGAATCTGACGCAGCATGTAGGCGGGGTTGATCAGGGTCAGGGGGCGCCCCGAGGGGGTGGTGAGATCCCGTTCGGGGACATGACTCAGGTAGTCGTTGGGTGGGTTGGCCGGGGAGACCGGAGCATAGACGCCGCCATGGCCGGTCGCCCACTTGCGGAAGGTGAGATACTTGGCGTAGCTGTGGCGGGCGGCGGTGCGGGCGTTGTTCAGCGCCGATTGGCGGGCGTGATAGTAGTCCCAGCCGGCCAGAACAAGGATAAGCAGGGTCCAGCAGACGCCGACGAGAACGAAGGTGCCGGCAAATTGCCCGGCCCCGGGCGGCCGCGCGCCCGGGGCGGCTGTTGCCGTTTCGTGGGAAGTTTCGGTCATGTTTCCTGGCTCCTTTGGCGATTCCGTCTTGCCGGACGGCGGGTTCCCATGGGCGCATCAATGCCGTTTTTTTGTTTTCGTTGTCCTTCACTATATCCGCAATTCATTCCGCGCAAAATTCTTTTATTGCCGAACAGGGGGCGGCCGGTGTATGCAGAGATGGTGGAAATGGTTCAGGGTTTTCCCTCGGCCGGAATCCCCGAAAAATTGTACGGATATTGGGGGAAGGGACAATGCGCGCACGCAAGATCGATCCGCAAGAAAAAGTCGACACGGTTTTGACCGAGGCCCGGCGCCTTTTCGTCGAGCACGGTTTTCATCGGGTTTCCATTCCGATGCTGGTCGCCGCTTCAAAGGTCAGCACCGGGGCCATCTATCATCATTTCGGCAACAAGGAAGAGCTGGCCCGCACCATCTACGAGCAGACCCTGGGGGAATTCCAGACGCGGCTCGATGAACGGCTGGTCGGGCTGACGGACGTCGTCTCCCAGCTGCGCGCCTTCGGGCGGTTGGTCATCGATATCGCCGAGAGCGACCCGGAGATGATGCGCTACATGCTCTTTCTCAACCACGGCGAATTTCTCAGCGCCTGCCCGCCGATCTGCTCCTCGGCTCCCTTTCGCTGGGTGCAGGCGCGGGTGCGCGAGGGGATGGCCGAAGGGGTGTTGCGCGGAACCATCCCGCTGGTGGCTTCCGCCGCCTTCACCGGGGTGCTGCTGCGCAATATCGAGCTCTGTTATCAGGGTATCATCGCATCTCCCCCCTCGGCCCTCGCCGATGCCATCCTCGATCACGCGCTATGGGCTATCACCATTTGTCCGGCGGGCCGGGTCTGAAGGCAGTGAACTGGTTTTGGCCAAAAGGCGGAATGAGGTGTCCGTCTTTTGACAGAATCGTTCCATAAATAGTAATTTGCGTCAAAACAACCGGAGAGTATTTTAATCCGCATAGTTCGAAAAACCCATCTCCACAAAAATCGGTCGAGTTCAAACCCCTTCTTCAAAGCGCTCTTCTCCCGTCCTTCCCTTCCACGCAAGTTGCCGTACTTTTGTTAATTTTTCTCGAATTTGTTCTGTTTTCGGTCGCTTGCGCCGAAGGACGCGACGGATGAAATCGGATGGCGGAAGTGTTCATAGGCACATCCCTTGCTTCCGCTAGCGTTTCGTTGCCTGACGTCAGCGTCCGGCGCAAAGCGGCAAAGCGGTTTCGTCTTCTGGCAAGTCCCGAATTCTCTGCTAGACTTTGGGGCGTTCGCACCCTGCCGGCCCGGATTGGGTTTTTGATTTGTGCTGCAAAGGGAGGTGACGATGAGCGGAATTGCATGGTTTGGGGAGGTGAAATGCCGGACCCCGGTCGGCTAGTGACCGGCATGCAGGCATTTCGAGGGACGTAACGCTACATTTACAAGGAACAAGGAGAGAGCATGAAGCGGATTTTTTCGGAAATGAAGAGTCTCAGGTACGCGCTGCTCGCCTTCGTGGCGACGGCTCTGCTGCTGGGCGGCTGCGGCGGCGGGGGCGGTGGGTCGAGCTATGATGAGCCCAAGGTAGGTGTTGCAGTCACAAACGCACCTC
>CALJLX010000617.1 GCA_937982495.1 uncultured Desulfuromonas sp. | reverse complement strand
CTGGTGGAGGCGGTCTACCAGAACGGCGGGCAGCGGGAACTCTTTTTGTACTGGTTCCAGGTCAAGGGGGCGACGCTGACCAACGAATACACCCTGAAACTGGCGGAAATCACCAATTCGATTCTGCACAACCGCCGGGATTCCGCCTTCGTGCGGGTTTCCGTCCCCTATCGGGAAGGGGATGCCGGCGCCCTGGAAGTCGGCGAACGATTCGTGCGGGACTTCTATCCCCATATCAAGGCGGTTCTGCCGAGGTAGGAGACGATTGCCAGTTGACCCCCTGGAATACAGTTTTCATCCCATGCAGATGATTTTTTCCATTCTCGCGATTCTACTGACAGTCGGCTACGGCGCCTATCTGTTCGCCCATCGGCCACGGCGCCTTTCCTCCTTCGTTCTGGCGGCAGGTCTTCTGGCCTGCGTGGTTCTGGAGTTCTGCGACCTGCGGGCGCTGCTCGATCCGGCCGCCCTGGCGTTGTGGAAGCGGGTCGCGCTTCTGGCCGAATCCTGCCTGCCCGGGCTCTGGCTGCTCTTCGCCCTGGTCTTTTCCCGGTCGGGGGGCTGGCGCGAGATGTCCCGGCTGTCGCGTCTGCTGTTGCTCTCTACCCTGGTCTTCCCCCTGGCCGCCTTGCTGCTGCCGCCCACGACGATCTTCTACTCCCCCGACTTCGCCGATGAAAAGATGCTCTTTCTCGGCTCGGCCGGATATTTCTTCTATGTGGCGCTCATGGCCTTTCTGGTCGTGGCCCTGGCGCAGTTGGAACGCACCCTGGTCGCCCTACCCCGTCCCGATCGCTGGCGCATCAAGTTCGAGGTCATGGGCGCCAGTGTGCTGCTGGCCGTGCTCGTCGTCTACTACAGCCAGGCGCTGCTCTATCGTTCACTCGATATGAATCTGCTGCCGGTGCGTTCCTTGAGTCTCGCCTTAGGGGTCGGGCTGATGGCCTTCAGCCGTCTGCGCCGGGGGGAAGCGGTGCGCATTCGCGTTTCGCGGGAAATCGCCTATCGCTCGGTGGTGGTGCTGGCGGTCGGTTGCTATCTGATTCTGCTTGGGATTTTCGGCGCCGGCATGCGCTATCTGCATGTTTCGGGCAATCGCCCTTTTTTCGTCGGCCTCGCGGTTCTGGCCGGCTTCGCCTTGGTCATGCTGCTCCTGTCCGAACGCATCCGGCGGCGCATCCGGGTGCTGTTACACAAGAATTTCTATCAGCAAAAATACGATTACCGGACCGAGTGGCTGCAATTTACCAGCAAGCTGGCCGGTGCCCACAGCCGCGAGGAGTTGGAAAAAGGGGTGCTGGAGTTTTACGCCGAAACCTTTTCCCTGCGCGGCGCGGCGCTCTTTCTTCGCGACCGGGAGGGCGGGCGCTTCCGTTGTTCCGCCTGCTTCGAAAACGAAGCGGAACAGCTGTGTTTCGAGGAGGGGCATCCCATTTTGACCCGCATGAGCCGGCAGGATTGGGTGATCGGTTTGGACGAGGAAGATGATTCCTCGCTCGTCGGAGATTGGGCGCGGCTGCGCGCCATGGGTGCATCTTTTCTCGTGCCGCTGCGGTTCGAGGAAACGTTGGAGGGATTCATCGTCCTCGGTCGGCGGATCTACCAGCAGGAGCGGCTGACCTACGAAGACTTCGATCTGATGAAGATTCTCGCCCACCAGACCATCGGTGTCCTGCTCAGCCGCAAGCTTTACGCCGACCTGGCGGCGGCGAACGAGATGGCCGCCATCGGCCGGGTCTCCACCTTCGTCATCCACGACCTGAAAAACCTGGTCTCGGGTTTGGCCTTGGTGGTGGACAACGCTCGGGATTACATCGACGATCCCGAATTTCGTGGCGATATGTTTGAAACCCTGGAACATACCGTGGATAATATGAAGACCCTGATCGCCCGCTTGCAGAACGTCAAGCATCGCCCCCTGCTCGACCGCGCTTCCTGCGACCTGCTGGCGGTGGCCAAGGAGGGCGCCGCCCTGGCCGGTGCCGCCGATGTGGAGATCGCCGGTGCATCGGTGCCGGTGTGGGGGGATGCGGCGGAGTTGCGCAAGGTGGTGGTCAACCTGCTGCACAATGCCCGCGA
>CALJLX010000616.1 GCA_937982495.1 uncultured Desulfuromonas sp. | reverse complement strand
GTCGGAACGCAGGGCCTTGCAGAAGGCATGGCCATTCATCTTCGGCATGACGTAGTCGACCAGAATTGCTGCCGGATGGACCTGGCGCGCCAGGTCCAGGCCCCGTATCCCGTCCTCGGCGGTATGGACGGTGTAGCCCGCCTGGGTGAGGATAAGCTCCGAAAGGCGGCGGACGGTTTGCGAGTCGTCCACCACCAGAATTTTGATGTTCTTTGGTGTCATGAGGCCATCCGTCCTTTGAGGGAATCCGTTGTTCCGGAAGATACGCCCGGCCTTAGCGGCTCAGGATATCCATGGCCTTGGCCAGCGAAACCTTCATGCGTTTGAAGGCGTCGACCAGGGTTTTGATTTCGTCGTTGCCCTGAGCTTCGAATTCCCGATCCATCTTGCCGCGGCTGATGTCGTCGGCGACGGAGACGATGTTTTCAATCGGCTTGACGACGCTTCGGACGATGATCCGGTCCACGGCCAAAAGCGCCAGCAGAAAGAAGATACTGAAGCCGCCGCTGAAATAGGCGAGTTTGAGGCGCGCCTGCTGGAGGGCGACTTCGACGGGAACATAGACGAAGCGGCCGCCGACCACGTCGCCGGCGACATAGCCGTAGCCCGAGGTTTTGCCATAGCGGGCGACCATGTCCGGATGGGCGCGCTCGGGGGTGTCGTGACACCAGATGCAGCCCTCGGCGGCGACCATCGGCGTGGCGATGGCGTAAAAATTTTTGCCGTCCCGCTCCACGAAGCCGCGCCACTGATCGCTGTCCCCCATGTCGAAGGCATCGATCGTCTTGCTTTCGAAGGCGTCGGAATTGTTGGCCGGGTTGAGGGAGTTGGGGGAGGCGATGCGGAAGATGTATTCCGGGTAGTTCTCCTGAATCATCTTGGCCGCTTCGGTGAGCATGACGATACCGACGGTGGCCTCGGGAAAGTAGATGTCGGGAAGGAGTTCAAGCACTTTCGGCCGGATCTGGGAAGCCAGGTATTGCTGGGCGGCGCTCATGGCGGCGGAAAAGAGCTGGGTTTTTTCTTCCGCTTCGCGAATGGTGTCCTGGCGCAGGACGTAATAGCCGCCGCCGACGGCCAAAATCATGGAGATCAGGTAAACAAAAGTCAGAATGGTCAGGATCCTTTTGCGGATCGTCATATTACGGAGCATGGGGTGCCCTCCTTGAGGTGTTTCGGGGGTGGTGACCGGGACGAGATCCCGGCATCAGTTCTGGTGGCGGCGGAGAAACTCCCCCTGTTGTTCCTCGGGAATCTCCGTATGGAGCATGCTCAAAAAGGCCGCGTAGAGCTGGACCGGCATCTCCTTGTCGGCGCTGCCGCCGATTTTTTCCAGGATCTTGCGGGACAGCACGGTTCCCAGAGGGCCGACAATGTCGATGAAGTCTTCGATCACTTGGGCGAGTTTTTCCGGCGAGACACTGCCCGAACCCGACACGCCGACGGACGGAATCGAGGAGGCGGCACCGAAGGATTCCTGGGTGGCGGGGCCACCGGCCAGGGCCAGAAGCTTGTCGTTGATCGGCGTCGCCAGCTTTTTCCGGGCGGTGACGCCGGGAATGAACTTGGCCTTGCTCGGGGTCTTCCCGGCGATGAAGGCCAGGGTCTCCTCCGGCATCATATTGCCGATGGAAAGATAGACCGCCTGCCCCTGTTCGATACTGATTTTGCAGAGATTTTCGACCTCGGCGAATTGCACGACCAGCTGTCCCGTTTCGTTGCTTCCGAGGTATTTGCTGAGCACCGCTACGAATGCATTCACTTGGCCCCCCCTAGATGTTTCTTGACCGCCAGGAGAATGTCGACCGGTTCGAAGGGCTTGGTGATATATTCGTCGGCCCCTTGCTTCATTCCCCAGAACTTGTCGCTTTCGCCGGATTTTGACGTGGTGATGATGATCGGGATATGGGAAAATTTCGGATCCTTTTTCAGCGCGCGGCAGACCTGAAAGCCGTTTTTTTCCGGCATGACCACATCGAGGATGATCAGGTCGACCGGGGTCGTGCGTGCGATCTTTTCCGCTTCGAGGCCATTGGTCGCGACCAGGATCTCATGATTGGTGTCCTTGAGGATTTCCCGCAGAAAAGTCACTTCCGTAGCGCTGTCGTCGGCAACGAGGATTTTGGCCATGATTGCATACTCCCAAATGAGTCAAGAGGTCCGGTCGAGGATTGCGGTTGTTGAAAGCAAAAAGCTTCTTTCCCTTTTTTGCAAATATCCTGCCATTTGTGCTCGAGGCCGGGCGCGCGTCTTCCAACCTCCCGGCCTGACCGAGAACTGGCGGGATTTCCCGGGCCGGGGCGGACTGGACGCGCCGCCGTTGCAGGTGCTTCACCGACATTTTTTGGCGCACGCGCCAAAAAGCCGACAGTGGTGCGTCATCGGACCGGGTACGCCCGTCGAGAAGCCGGGGCGAGCCGTCGGTGGGAGGACTTTAAGATTGCTTTTTGCCTGGCAGTTTTGTTTAATCGGCATCGGGCCGAGGCCCTTTCGATGAGGCACGGGAAGGTATCCGCCGGGGAGGCATGCATGGCAAAACTCACTTGTCCGAAAAAAATTCTGCTGGTCGAGGCGATCGGCTTCGCACTTATTATCCTCTTTCTCTGGCTGGATGAGGTTTTCGATTTGCCGAACAAGCTTTTCGGCGCCCAGGCGACGCCGGTGAACTATCCCGAAAGCTGGTTCGAGACGGCCATCGTTCTCCTCTTCGCCGTCGTGGTCATGTTCATCTCGGCCTCCCTGGCCCTTCGCCTGCAACGGGCCGATACGGAAAAAGCCCGCTTGTTCGGCGTCATCGCTCACGATCTGCGCAGCCCCTTCACCAATCTGATCGGCAACGCCGAACTGCTGCGCAAGAATTTCGCCGAGCTTTCCGAGGAGGACCGGCGCGCTCTCAGCGCCGGCATTTTCGATGCGGCGGACAAGGCCCACGATCTGCTGGAAAATCTCCTCTGCTGGGCCGAGGTGCAGCTGGAGAGCGGCAATGTTCCCTTCCGCCGTCAGGAGTTGCGCACCCTGGTCGAGACGGTCATCGAGCAGGTCGGTCTGTCCGCGACCCGCAAGCAGATTGTCATCGGCAACAATGTTCCGGAGGGGATGATGGTGACGGTGGACGAGACGGCGGTGCATTCGGTGCTGCGCAATCTGCTCAGCAACGCCATCAAATTTTCCCATCCCGGAAGTTCCATCGAAGTCGGGGCCAAGGGGCGGGGCGGCAAGGTGCGGGTGAATGTCGCCGACCGCGGCGTCGGCATGTCCCGGCGCGAGGTCAAGAGCCTTTTCCACATGGGGACGCGCCTCTCCAAGCCGGGAACTTCCGGCGAGGCGGGGAGTGGTCTGGGGCTGTTGCTGGCGCACGAACTGGTGCGGCGCGGGGGCGGCAAGCTCAAGGTGCGCAGCGATGAGGGCAAGGGGACGGTTTTTCATTTCACCCTGCCGCGGGCCAAGGCGGCCCGTTCCGCCAAGGCCACCGAGGCGGATGAGGAATGATCCGCCGTTCGCTCCGAGATTGATCGGGGGCCGATCCGGGATTGCCGGGTCGGCCCCTGTTTTTTAGGGGGCGGCAACGACCTTTGGCGAGGGCAGGGAGAGTCCGATGCGGTCGAGGAATTGGGCGGTGAGGCGGTAGGTGATCCCCCAGAGGAGGGGGCGGCCGGGGGGGAGCAAGACCAGCGCCGGAGTTTCGCGCAGGCCTCCGTTCCAGTCGATCCGGGCCATGATGTGGCGCCCGGGGGCGCGCAACCGAGCCAGTGGCATATAGAAGTGGTGACTGACTTCATGATTGGGCCGCAGCGCCAGGGCTTCTCCCTCGGGCAGGCCGTAGACGCAGCAGGAAACCCGGACCGGCAGGTGCGCGCCGACGATGTCGTCGAGTGCGCCCAAGTAGTGGGCGCCGCTCAGGTCCAGAGAGATTTCTTCGCGGGTTTCCCGTTCCGCCGCCTGGCGGATGCCGCCGTCTGTCGGATCGATCCTGCCGCCGGGAAAAGCGAGATTGCCCGACCAGGGGTCGCGGGGGTGGGCGGCTCGCTCAATGTAGAGGATTTCCGCACCCCGGGTGCCGGCACGGAGGATGAGGGCCACTGCCGCATGGCCCCGCCCCGGTTCCGCCTTTCGCTGCGGCGGATGGGGGTTGAGTCCCCGGCGGAAGAGGACCAGCTGGTCGGGCCAGGAGGAGGGAAGAGGCTGAGGCATCGGCCGGCTTCTCTTGCGGGTGTCAGGGCTGGGGGGCGCGGCGGGGAATCAGTTCGATCAGGGTGATTTCCGGTGGGGAAAAGACCCGGATCGGCGGTCCCCAGGTGCCGGTGCCGCGGCTGGCATAGAGGAGCGCACCGGTGGTCAGGCGGTAGAGGCCGTTTTGCAGGGGGTATTCCAAAGCGGTCACGAAATTGAAGGGGACGATCTGCCCGCGATGGGCATGCCCCGAGAGTTGCAGATCGAAGACTTCCTCGCCGGGAGTGACCAGGGGGCGGTGTTTGAGCAGCAGGGTGAAATAGCAGCGATCGGCGGGATCGACCAGGGTGGCTTCGTCGACGCTATGTCCCCCCGCCGGATCGTCGACCCCCACCAGCATCAACGGCCCGACCCGCGTCGCCCGGTCGCGCAGCAGGGTGAAACCGCTTTTTTCAAGAAAATCCAGGGCCTGATCGAGACCGGCGTAATACTCGTGGTTGCCGGTGACGGCGTACTTTCCCAGGGGCGGGTTCAATCTCTGAAAAATAGCGGCCAGTCCGTCGAGATGGTCGAGACGGGCATCGACGATATCCCCGGTCGCCACCAGCAGGTCGGG
>CALJLX010000615.1 GCA_937982495.1 uncultured Desulfuromonas sp. | reverse complement strand
GTTCGCAGATGCTGCATCAGCATCCCGGCTGGAACAAATGCTCCGACTGTCACGACCTGCACGGCTCCGACTGGCCGGGAATGGTCAAGGACTCGGCGGCGGATGTCTGTGCCGGTTGCCATGAACGGCACAAGAGCTTTTCCCATCCTCAGGGCGAGAAAGCTCTGGATCCCCGCAACGGCACCCCCATGGACTGCATGACCTGCCATGACGCCAACGTCGGCACCAATTACAAGTATTTCCTCCACGGCAGTGCCGAGCGCGGTCTCTGTGTCCAGTGTCATCTGAGCTACTAGAGGGGAGAACATCTATGAAATACGGAATCATACTGGCCCTGCTGGTCCTTTGGGGGCCGACGCCGGAGTTGAAGGCGGAAACCGGTCCGTGGAATTTTCTCATGCAGTTGCCCGCTCGGGATTCGGGAATCAAACTGGATCGCCCCGTTGCCATCGACGTCGATAGTGAAAGCCGTCGTTATTATGTGGTCGATCCGGTGGGCGGGACGCTCCTTTCCTTCGACCGCGACGGCAAGCATCTGGCCGCTTTCAATGCCGGCGGTGCGTTGAAACAGCCGGTAGCCCTGGCCAAGGGGCGCGGCGGGGCGCTCTGGGTGATCGAGCGTTCCACCAACCAGGTGTTGCGGGTCAATCCCAGCGAACAGCAGGTGCAACGTTTCGATCTGCGCTATGCCGACGGCAGCCTGATTTTTCCCGCCCGTTTGGCGGTGGATGAGCGGGGGCGCTTGCTGGTGCTTGATCGCATGCGCGGAACGGTGGTACGGTTGGACGACAACCTCAAGGTCGAAATGAGTTTCGCCGCCCAGCCCGGAGGCCGGGGATTCGTCGATTTCAAGATCAAATCGGACGGGATCTGGGCTCTCGACGGCCTAGCCGGGAAAATCTATCGCTTTACCGACGGTGCCGCCCCGAGCGTCATTACCTTGAATCGCGCCATGGAATTCCCCAACTCCCTGGAGATTGACCAGGGGGGGCAGCTTTATGTTCTCGACCGGCATGCGGGAACTGTCATGGTTTTCGGGGCACAGGGGGATTTTCGCCACGAACTTCTCGGTCGTGGCAAGCGTCACGGCAAGCTCTGGTATCCCGCCCAGCTGCTCTTCGACTGGGAGGGCCGGCTGTGCGTGGTCGATGAAGGGAACAGCCGGGTGGACATCTTCAATCGTTGAGGTCTG
>CALJLX010000614.1 GCA_937982495.1 uncultured Desulfuromonas sp. | reverse complement strand
TCGAGCTTGTTCGCCTTCGCCCCGGCGATGAACTTTTCCCGCTCCTTGGCCATCTCCTCGGGCTTCTTCTTGCCCATGGCGCGGCGCAGCAGGTCGGCGCCGCCGAGGCTGTAGTTGCCCAGCACCTGGGCGATGAGCATGACCTGCTCCTGATAGACGATAACCCCGTAGGTGTCCTTGAGAATCGGCTCCAGTTGCGGGAAGGGGTAATCGAAGCTCTCCTGGCCGTGCTTACGCTTGATGAAGGAGTCGACCATCCCCGAGCCCAGGGGGCCGGGACGGTAGAGGGCGACCATGGCGATCAGGTCCTCGAAGCAGGAGGGCTTGAGCTTGATCAGATATTCTTTCATCCCCGAGGATTCAAGCTGGAAGACGCCCGTCGTCTCCCCCTTGGAGAGCAGCTCGAAGGATTTCTGGTCGTCGTCACGGATCAGGCGCAGATCGAAGTCGGGGGCTTTACCAAAACGCACCAAGCGCACCGCGTTGTCGATGACGGTCAGGGTCTTGAGGCCGAGAAAGTCGAACTTGACCAGCCCGATCTTCTCCACGTAACTCATGGCAAACTGGGTCACCTGGCCGCCCGACTTGGGGTCGGTGTAGAGCGGCAGATATTCGGTGAGCGCCTTGGGCGTCACCACCACCCCGGCGGCATGGGTCGAGGCGTGGCGGGTCAGCCCCTCCAGGGCCAGGGCGATATTGAAGAGCTCCTTGATCTTGGCATCCTTGTCGATCAGTTCCTTGAGCTTGGGCTCCTGGGCCAGGGAGTCCTTCAGGGTGATATTGAGGATGCCGGGAATCAGCTTGGCGATCTTGTCGGTCTCGGCGAATGACATGTTCAGCGCCCGGCCGACGTCGCGGATGACCCCCTTGGCCTGCATGGTGCCGAAGGTGATGATCTGGGCGACGTTCGCCTCGCCGTAGCGATGACGCACATAGTCGATGACCCGCTCCCGGCCATAGATGCAGAAGTCGACGTCGATATCGGGCATCGACACGCGCTCGGGATTGAGGAAACGCTCGAAGAGCAGGTTGTAGGGCATCGGATCGATGTCGGTGATGCGGATGGCAAAAGCCACCAAGCTGCCGGCGGCGCTGCCGCGACCGGGACCGACGGGGATGTCGTGATCCTTCCCCCAGTTGATGAAGTCGGCGACGATGAGGAAGTAGCCGGGAAAGCCCATCTGCCTGATACAGTCGAGTTCCGTCTCCAGGCGCTCGCGGTAACGGGCTTCTTCCTCGGCGGAAAGTTCGCGCAGCTTGCGGATATCGGCCAGGCGCTCATCCAGGCCCTGACGGGACATCTCGGCCAGAACTTCATCAAGGGTCTGCTCGGCGGGCTTTTCGTACTGAGGGAAATGGTAGGTCTTGAAGTCGAGTTCCAGATTGCAGCGCTGGGCGATCTCCACCGTATTGGCCAGGGCTTGGGGATATTCCTTGAAGAGCGCCGCCATCTCCGCCGGGGTCTTGACGTAGAACTCGTCGTTGGAAAAGCGCATGCGCTTGTCGTCGTCCATGGTCTTGCCGGTCTGGATACAGAGCAGCACCTCATGGGCGTGAGCCGACTCGCGGGTCAGGTAATGGCAGTCGTTGGTCGCCACCAGGGGCAGGGAAAGTTCCTTGGCGATTTCGATCAGTCCCTTGTTGACCGGGGTCTGTTCGGGGATGAAGTTTTCCTGGAGTTCGAGATAGAGGCGGTTGTTGTCGAAGACCTCGGCCATTTGCCGGGTGCGCGCCAGGGCCTCATCCATGCGCCCGGCGCCGAGCAGCACCGGAATCTCCCCGCCCAGGCAGGCGGTCATGGCGATCAGCCCTTCATTGTTCTCGCGCAGCAACTCCCAGTCGATGCGGGGGCGATAGTAGAAGCCTTCGCGATAACCGGCGGAAACCAGCCGGCAGAGATTGCGGTAGCCGGTGAGGTTCTTACAGAGCAGAACATAGTGATAGGAGGCCTCGGACGAGCCCCGGGCGTTGGTCTTCTCGAAACGGCTGCCGGGGGCGATATAGACCTCGCAGCCGATGATCGGTTTGATCCCGGCGGAAACCGCCTTGGTGTAGAACTCGATGGCGCCGAACATGTTGCCGTGGTCGGTCACGGCCACCGCCGGCATCTTGTATTCCTTGACCCGTTCGACCAGGTCGGGAATCTTGATCGCTCCGTCGAGCAAGCTGTATTGGCTGTGCAGATGCAGATGAACGAAATTGGTGTGTTCCATGAAAAAATCCAGCTTTCGATGAATTCCCTAGAAAAGCCATGATGAAGGGATAAGCGAGACTGGCGAGCTTTCCGCGCCGCTTCGGGCGTCCGCGAAAAGGGAGGTTGGATACTACCACCGGGAGGATTAACCGGTCAACTCGGATCCGTGACGCCGGGAGACTTCACGATCAATGGGTCTCGTCCGGGGGGAGCGTGGGATAATAGCCGAAGACCAGTTCCAGCCGCAAGAGGATGCCGGGGGTCGCTTCGTAATCCTCTTCGCGGGGAAAACCGACCTGGGGCACAACCTCGTAGAAGAGCCAGTCGCGCCAGATGCGCTGGCGATAGCGCAGGCTGAGGGTGACATTTTCCAGACGATGATGGGGGTAGGTGACGAAACCGTTGGACCAGCCGTAAACCAGGGTCCGCCGGCGGCTGAAAGGCTGATAAAGAGAAAAACCCAGGCCGTAGGCGTAGCCGTGCTCGTCCTTATCCCAGACCCCTTCGGCGGTGGTGCGGAAAAAGAGTTTGTCCCGCACCTGGCGGTCAAAATCGAAGAGAGTGCGGGCGCGAATCGTCCCATCGGTGATGGTCGTCAGCCGCTGAGTGAAACGGAAGGTCCAATCGTCGAGGGGGACGGTGCGCCGGTAGCGCGGTTCGAGGAAGACGGCGGGCATGCCGTCGCGCCAGCGCAAGCCGCTGCGCAAACTCAGGTGACGCAGGGCCTTGCGCTTGATAAAGTACCGCAGCGAAAGAGAAAAGTCCTCTTCGTTGTCGACCAGGGTCGGCGATGTCCCCTCCGCCCCGGAGACGGCGCGAAAGCCGTCCTCCTCGTCCGGGTCGCCGGCGATCAACAGATGCAGGCGGTCCTCCAGAATCGGCAGATCGAGGCGCAGACCGGCGCGGACATCGTATTCGAGATCCGACTCGTCCTCGGCGAAGAGGGAGAAACGGACCTTGAGGCGGGTCTTACTCTGCTC
>CALJLX010000613.1 GCA_937982495.1 uncultured Desulfuromonas sp. | reverse complement strand
AGATCACCATCGCCTACGGTCAGACCGAATCCTCGCCGGTCATCACCCAGACCCGCACCGACGACCCCATCGAACTGCGGGTGGCCACCGTCGGCCGCTCCCTGCCCCACGTGGAAGTGAAGATCGTCGATATCGAGACCGGCGCGACCCTTCCCCCCGGCAAACAGGGGGAACTCTGCACCCGCGGTTACCATGTGATGAAGGGCTATTACAAAATGCCCGAGGAAACGGCCAAGGCCATTGACGGCGAAGGCTGGCTGCACACCGGCGACCTGGCGGTGATGGATGAGAACGGCTACTGCAAGATTACCGGCCGCATCAAGAACATGATCATTCGCGGCGGTGAAAACGTCTATCCTCGCGAGATCGAGGAGTTTCTCTACACCCACCCGAAGGTGGCCGACGTCCAGGTCTACGGCGTGCCCGACGTCAAGTACGGCGAGCAGGTCATGGCGGCGGTCAAGATCAAGGACGGCGTGAGCTGCAGCGAAGAAGAGATCAAGGAGTTCTGCCGGGGGCGCATCGCCAACTACAAGATTCCCTATTACGTCAAATTCGTCGACGAATACCCCATGACCGCCAGCGGCAAGATCCAGAAGTTCAAGCTGCGGGAAATGGCCATCCGCGAACTCCGCCTCGAAGACGCCGCCGGGGTGGAGACGGCTTAAAGCAGGCTGAAGGCTGAAGACTGAAGGCTGAAGGAGTCGTTTTCCCTTCGGACTTCAGCCTACGGCCTTCGGTCTTTTCCCGAAGGAAAAACCCATGCGCCTCACCCCCGCGAGCGAACTGGAAGCCCGCTATAAAAAGTTACAGGCCTTGATGGAACCGGCCGGTCTCGACGCCGTGCTGATGATCCAGAGCGCCGATCTCTTCTATTTTACCGGTTCCGTGCAGCAGGGGGCGCTCTATGTCCCCATCAGCGGCGAACCCCTCTATCTGGTACGCAAGGATCATGGCCGGGCGCGCATGGAGTGCGGCCTGCGCGAGGTTCATCCCTTCAAGAGCCCGAAGGATATTCCCGGGCGTCTCGCCGACTTCGGTCATCCCCTGCCCAAGCGTCTGGGCATGGAACTGGACGTGGTGCCGGTGGCGCTTTTCCAGCGCTTCCAGGCGGTCTTGCCCGAGGCCCGGGTGAGCGACGCCACGCCGCTCATCCGCACCGTGCGGGCGGTCAAGTCCGCCTACGAAATCGACATCATGAAGGATGCCGCCCTGCAGGTGGACAAGGTCTACCAGCGGGCGAAAGAGGTCATTCGGGTCGGTATCACCGATCTGGAGCTGGCCGCCGAGCTGGAGTTCGTCGCCCGCAAGGAAGGCCACCAAGGGATCACCCGCATGCGCGCCTTCAACAACGAACTCTTTTTCGGCCACATCTTCTCCGGCGCCGACAGCGCCGCCCCGGCCTTTCTCGACACCCCCCTCGGCGGCATCGGGGTCAACCCCTCCATCGGCCAGGGGGCGAGCTACAAAACGATCAAGGCCAACGAGCCGATCATCGTCGACTTCGCCGGCGCCTTCGACGGCTATCTCGTCGATCAAACCCGGGTCTTCTGCATCGGCGGCCTGCCCGAACCGCTGCGCCGGGCCTATGTCGACATGTACCAGATCCAGAACCGGCTCAAGGAGATCGCCCGCCCCGGCGTCAGCTGGGGCGCCCTTTACGACGATTGCCTGCGGCTCGCCCGCGAACTCGGCTACGCCGATCACTTCATGGGCTCGAAGGGCGCGCAGGTCTCCTTCATCGGCCACGGCATCGGCGTCGAAATCGACGAATACCCCTTCATCGCCCGGGGCTTCAACGATCAGCTGCTGGAAGAGAACATGACCTTCGCCTTCGAGCCGAAAGCGGTCTACCCCGGCCTCGGCGCCGTCGGCATCGAAAACACCTTTCGCGTTTCCACCAACGGGTTGAAGCACATTACCTTCAGTAACGAGGAGTTGATGGTTTTGTAAGGGGGCTGATTGGTGACAAGTGATGAAAGCGATGCGGCCCCTTCCGGTTTTCTGGAAGAGGCCGTTTTTACGGTAGATACCGTTTTCCCGGTCAAGCAAAATTCGTAACCGTCAACCCAGCCTATCTTGTTGACGCGGCCGGCAGCTCTGCTGTTGTCCTGCAATGGCATGACCCCGCAGCTCGAACGCGGCTTTGATCCTGATCTGCTGCGCGAGGTGCTTTCGGTGCTGAAAACGGTTTAACCCATGCGCCCTGACGGTTATCGGCCGATCCTGCGGTATGGTCAGGCGGTCGATATGCGCAAGAGCTTTGAGGGATTGAGCGCCCTGGTCGATGCCGCCTTCCCCGGGGAACTGCGGTGTTTTCCCTTATGAAGTGGGCGCTTCTGGCTTCGAAATCAGGGGCAAAAATGCTATGTTTCCGGCATGTTAACCTCGTCAAAGCCCACGGATAATCTGCAGGATCTGGTTCGCCGGCAGGCGCAATTGATCGAGCAGCAAAGCGCGCAGATTGCCCTGCTCACCGAGCAGCTCGCCTGGCTGAAAAGGCAGCTGTTCGGCGCCAAAAGCGAGCGGATCGTGGCCGATCTCGGGCAGCAGAGCCTGCCTTTCGCCGAGGCCGAAACGGCGGCGGCTCCCGTTTTTTGCCGCCAAACTGGGAAGCCGGTTGCGAGGGGGGGTCCGCTTTCCCCTGCAGCCCTATCTTGCCGGATGCGTTTATCTGGGCCTCGGCGCGGCGGCACTGACCGGATTGCGAAAACCTTGAGAGCCGTCCGGTCGCCAATGGCGATGCAAGGGGGTGTCATGATCCGCAAGCTTTCCATGCTGCTCTTTCTTTGCCTGCTGACGGCGGGCTGCGCCCGCGATCTGAGCGGTCGGGACGTTCGCGATCTGACGCTTTTGCCGCAGAACCCCAAGGCCTATCTCGCCCCGGAAAAGGCGGAACGGCCGCTGGTCTCCGCCGCCGAACAGCAGGCCCTGGCCGCCGCTTTTCTGGAAAACCACTTTGTCGCCTGGGAAGGCGCCGCCCCCCTGGAAACGACGAAGAATCCCTTCTGGGCCCTGGACTGGATCGGCCAACAACCGGCTTTCGCCGAGAACCTGCGGCCCCTTGACCCGGCGCGGCGGGACGCCCTGATCCTGCAGGCCGCGCGGGAGGCCTACCCGAGTCGCGACCGCCGGGCGATTGCCCTGCGCCGCCTCGATGTGCGGGCGCTGCCGACGGGCTCGCCGCTCTTCAACGATCCCGGCAAGGCCGGCGAGGGCTTTCCCTTCGACACCCTGCAACACGGCGTTCTTCCGCCCGGTGTGCCGTTGCGGGTGACGCATGTCAGCGCCGACGGCGCCTGGGCCTTCGTCGAAACCGCCCTCCTTTACGGTTGGGTGCCGCTGGTCGATCTGGCTTGGGTCGATGAGGACTTCATGGCGGCCTATAAGACCGGGCGTTATCTCGCCCTGACCGGCGACGAGACGGCGATGGCCGACAGCGCGGACGTTTATCGCCTGACCGTCGGCATCGGCGCGCTCTTGCCGCTGCTCGATAGCGATGGCGACGGCTACCGGGTGCTGATTCCGGTGGCCGACCGGGAGCGCCGGGCGCATCTTGTTGAAGGATCGATAACCGCGGATCGGGGCGGGATTTTTCCCCTGGCCTTCACTGCCGGCCAGGTTGCCGAGTTGGCCGGAAAAATGATGGGGCAGCCCTACGGCTGGGGGGATGCTTTTTCGGGACGGGATTGTTCGGGGACGCTGCGCGACCTCTTCGCCCCCTTCGGCCTGTGGCTGCCGCGCAATTCGTCGCGCCAGGCCCAAATCGGCCGGGTCGTGCGGCTGGCGGATTTATCGCCCCGAGAGCGTGAGGCGCGCCTGCTGGCCGAGGGGGAGCCTTTCGCCACCCTGGTCCATCTGCCCGGCCATATCCTTCTTTATCTTGGTGAACGGGAGGGGCGGGCGGCGATGCTTCACACCCTTTGGGGCCTCCGCACCAAGGATCCGAAGGGGCGCGAGGGGCGCTGGCTGGTGGGCAAGACCGTCATCACCACCCTGGAGCCGGGTTTGGAAGCGGAAGGGGTCACCCTTGACATCGGCGGTTTGTTGGAGCGGGTGGACGGTATGAACTTCCCGCTGGAGCCCGCCGGTCGATGAAGGTATCTTCGCCGCGATGCGGTTCCTTCGTCACCGCATCCTACGGGGGAAGCGGGGCATGGCTCAGGCGGTGCCGGAATCATTCTCTTCCTTTTGCGGAGGGTCAAGCGCGGCGGCCGGATCGACGATGAGGGGGGCGGTCGGCGGGGAGTTGTCCGCCGTGAGAATAAGGGGCGGCGAGTTGAATTCGCGGATGAAGATTTCCCAGAAGGCGACGAACAGGGCCGCGATCAGGGGGCCGACGACGAAGCCGTTCATCCCGAAGAGGGCGAAGCCGCCCAGGGTCGAAAGAAGCACGATGTAGTCCGGTAACTTGGTGTCGCGTCCGACCAGAACGGGGCGCAGGAAGTTGTCGACCAACCCGATCACCCCCACGCCGAAAACGACCAGAATCGTCCCCTGAATCCATTGGCCGATGGCGAAGAGATAGATCGCCACCGGCGCCCAGATCAGCCCGGCCCCGACCACGGGGATGAGCGAGAGCAGGGTCATCACCACCCCCCAAAGCAGCGGCCCGCGAATATCGAGGGCCCAGAAGATGATTCCGCCCAGGGTGCCCTGGGTGACGGCGACGACCAGGTTGCCCTTGACCGTGGCCCGCGCCACTTCGGCGAACTTGGTGAAGAGCAGATGTTCGCGGGCATCGCCGAGGGGCAGGGCGCGCACCAGCAGTTCCACCAGACTTCGGCCGTCGCGGAGCATGAAGAAGGCGACGTAGAGGGTCAGGCCGAGGCTGACGAAGAACTCCATCGTCCCCTGGCCGAGCTGAACGGCATTTTGGGCGATGAACTGGCTGGCGGTGAGGGCCGCCTTGGAGAGCTGCGCGGTGACGTTGTTCAGGTCGAGATTCAGCCGTTCGAGAAGGTTCTGGACGGCGGGGAAGGCCTGGCGCACCTGTTCGATGCGGCCTTGTATGTCGAAGTCGCCGCTCTGCAGGCGCTGGTAGAGCCCGGCCCCTTCCTGGAAGAAAGAGGCCATGACGAAGAGAGTCGGGACGATGCCGATGATCAGGCAAATGACCAGGGTCGTCAGCGCCG
Source organism: uncultured Desulfuromonas sp. (assembly GCA_937982495.1). GTDB lineage: Bacteria > Desulfobacterota > Desulfuromonadia > Desulfuromonadales > Trichloromonadaceae > Trichloromonas. The sequence continues at coordinate 13,891 of CALJLX010000613.1, read as the reverse complement.
ACAGGGTCGAGCGTCCCCGCCACAGATCGCGCAGGCGGGAATAGAGGGGATGAAAGATCAGGCCGATGAGGCAGGCCCAGAAAATCGAGCCCCAGAAAGGTTTGAGCAGAAAGAAAAAGAACAGACTCACCAGAACCAGCATCAGCAGAAAAGAGCGCTGTTCCAGCTTGCCGTGTTCTTTGACGTAGCGTGACTTCTCGTCGGCCATATCGGTTTTATCCCTCTTAATAGTTTTCAGTTTTAAATGTAACCCCTTTGCTAAAGGGGGAGGTCTCAGGTCTCTGATTAAATTCTTGGTTGAAACCGCCGGGCCTGCGGGGAGAACCTGAAGCCCGCCGAGATTTTTGCTCTATACTCTAGCAAACGAACGATTTTCGCAATAGTTGTCCCACCCCTGCCCGGGCCGTCGCCGGTAAACGGCGGAAGGAGAGAGTCATGAAAAAATCCCTGGGTTCCAGGACCTTGTTGTTTCCCGCTCCGGTGCTGCTGGTCGGCACCTACGATGGCGAGGGCAAACCCAATCTGATGAACGTCGCTTGGGGCGGCATCTGCAACTCCCAACCCCCGTGTGTCGCCGTTTCTCTGCGCAAGGCGACCTATTCCTACGCCGCCCTCATGGAGCGCAAGGCCTTCACCGTCGGCATCCCCTCGCAAGCCCAGATCGTCCAGGCCGATTACGTCGGTATCGCCTCGGGGCGCGAGGTCGACAAGTTCGTCGAGACCGGGTTGACCCCGGTGCGTGGCGAGCTGGTGGACGCCCCTTACGCGGCGGAACTACCGGTGATTCTCGAATGCCGGGTACTGCATACCCTGGAGATCGGCCTTCACACCCAGTTCGTCGGAGAGATTCTCGATGTCAAGGCCGACGAAGCGGTACTCGCCGAGGACGGGCTGCCCGACATCCGCAAGATCCAGCCTCTGATCTTCGATACGGCCCATCGCGGTTATTACGGCCTCGGCCCGCTCTTGGGGCAGGCCTTCGCCATCGGCAAAAAGTAAGCCTTTTCCCAACTCTTAGCCGAGGCGGACCGCCGCCAGGCTGAGGGTTCCCGCCAGCAGCCAGAGGCTGACGCCGAGAACGAGAGGGGCGACTCCGACCCGTCGCAGCAGGGGCCGGCTGAGCCCCGCGCCGATGAGAAAGAGGGTGACCGTCAACGCCTGCCGGGCGATTGCGGCCAGCACCGCCCAGAGGGGGTCGAGGTGGGGGAGGAGGCTGTGGAGGAAGACGGCGGCGATGAAGGCGAGAATGAAGGGGGGGATTTTCGCCCGTTCTTGCGATTGGTACATCAAGGCGAAGACCAGGGCGAAGGGAACGATCCACAGGGCGCGGGTCAGCTTGACCACGGTGCCGACGGCCAAGGCCTCGCTGCCGTAGGCCGCCGTCGCGCCGACGACGCTGCTGGTGTCGTGAATGGCCAGGGCCGCCCATTCGCCGAACTGCTGCTGGCTCAGATCGAGAAGGTGTCCCAGGGAAGGAAAGAGCAGCAGGGCGACGGCGTTCAGGATAAAGACCGTGGCCAGGGCGACCGCCGTTTCGTCGTCTTCGGCTTTGATGACCGGGGCCATGGCTGCGATGGCGCTGCCGCCGCAGATGGCGGTGCCGAAGGCGATGAGGGTGCCGGTGTTGGCCTCGGCGCGGAAAACCTTTTGCAGCAGCTTGCCCATCAGCAGCGTCAGGGTGATGCCCGCCAGGGTCAGCGGCACCGACGCCTTGCCCACCGTCCAGACCTCGCTGAGACTCAGGCCGAAACCGAGACCCGCTACCGATAGCTGCAGAAGCTTTTTGCTCCAGAGGGACGATTGCGGCGGCCAGGGATTTCCCAGGAGCAGGCTGAAGAGGATCCCCGCAGTCAAGGCGGCGGCCGGCGGAAGAGAGGGCAGGGCGCAGCTGCCGAGCAGCAGCAGAAAAAGACCTTTTTGGGCGGTGAACGGGATCATGACAACCTCCTGTCGACTTTGTGCTTGTCACCATAGCAGAAGGTTTTTATTATAAAAAATAGATAATTTTTACGAAATCCATCAGTTAGGTTTATGCTTATGACTCTCACCCTCCGCAAGCTGGAAATATTCGTCCAGGTCGCCGACTTGGGGCAGGTGACGAAAGCGGGGCAGGCTTTATCCATAAGTCAGTCCGCCGTGAGCATGGCCCTGGCGGAACTGGAGAGCGCCGCCGGCGGCCCCCTTTTTCTCCGTCAGGGGCGGCGCTTGCTGCTCAACGACCGGGGCCGTCTGCTCCTCGAACCGGCTCGGGAGATCCTGCGCCAAACCGCTCATTTCGAGCGCCTGCTCAGTGATTCGGGGGAGGCCCCGCGCGGGCTGTTGCGCATCGGCGCCAGCACCACTATCGGCAATTACCTGTTGCCGGAGTACATCGCGGAATTTTCACGACGCTACCCCGAGGCCCGGGCCACCTTGCAAGTGGGGAACACGCAGCAGGTCGAGGGGGCGCTCAGTCGCGGGGAGATCGACCTGGGCCTGATCGAAGGGCCGTCCCATGCACCCCAACTGGAAATTCTCCCCTGGCGGGATGACGAACTGATCGTCATCGCCGGACGTAATCATCCCTTGAGTCGTGAACCCGCCGTGACCATGGCGATGCTGACCGCCGCCGACTGGATCATGCGCGAATCCGGGTCGGGGACGCGAGAGGTTTTCGAGGCGGCCCTCGCGGACTGCTTCGGGCAGGTTCGGATTGCCCTCGAACTGGGGCATACGGAGGCGGTGAAAAAAGCGGTGGAGGCGGGGATGGGGATCGCCTGTCTGTCCCGTCCGGCCGTACAGCGGGAGCTGGATCACGGCTGGCTGGTCGAAATCAAAACCGCCCTCGATCTGAAACGGCCCCTGGCGATCCTTTTGCCCCGTGGGGCGAGCCGCACCCGGCTGTTGCAGGCTTTTCTGGAGAGGCTTGACCGATGAAGCGGCTTTTGGCGATCGGCGACATTCACGGCCAACTCGGCAAACTCAGGGAACTGCTGCGCCAGGTCTGGCCCGATGCCGAGGATCAGGTGGTCTTTCTCGGCGACTATGTCGACCGGGGCCCCGATTCCCGGGGGGTAATCGATTTTCTGCTGGCCTTCGCCGAGCGCTTTCCGCGCACGGTCTTTCTGCGCGGCAACCACGAACAGCTTTTTCTCGACGCCCTGGTCGAGCGGGGCGTCCGCGCCGGTAAAACCCTGCGGGAGATTTCCCCTCTCTATCGGCGCAATGCCGGAGGCGGCGACACCGAGCTCTTTCTCGGCAACGGCGGCGCGGCGACCCTGCTCAGTTATGAAGGGAACTGGGAGATTCCGCCGGAGCATCTGCGTTTTCTCGAAAAGACGGTCTTGACTTATCGCGCCGGAAGGTATCTTTTTGTTCATGCTGGCGCCGGGGACGGTTTCGAGGCGGAGGAGCAGGACCCTTTCGTGCTCCTCTGGGGCCGTTTCTCCCCGCCGGGGCGGGGGGAGGAGGTGCAGGTGGTGGGGCACACCATCACCAAGGATGGCAGGCCGCGCTTCGAGGCGGGGCGCATCCACCTCGATACCGGGGCCGGGACGGGCGGCCCGTTGACCGCCTGCGATCTGCTGACCGGAAAGGTTTGGCAGGCGCAGTGAGAAACCGGCTCCTGGCCGCAATAATAATCAACTTTTCAAAAGAGGACGACGATTCATGGAACGATGCCCCCAATGCGGTTTGAAAAATCCCCAGGGTGCGCCCTCCTGTTCGGGCTGCGGGCTGGTTTTCGCCGAAGCGGATCAGAAGCGCGAGGCGCGCCTCAGCGACCTGAGCGCCAAGGTTCTCGGCTGGGACGAGGAAGGTGCGGGTGCGAGTCATTTCAGGGATTTGACGACTGAAGAAGGACGGTATCGCAAAGACGCTCACGGCACCGCCCGTTTTCTGGCCGGCTTCCTCTATCTGCTGGCGGTTCTCATGCTCGCGGCCACCGGTGCCCTGTCGGTCTGGGTCTGGAACCTGCTGGTCCAGGTCAACGGTCATTTCACCTGGCCGGTTCTGCCCGGCGAACTGGCCGTTCCGGAAAGTCTTTTCACCACGGTGGATATGCTTCTGCTGACGGCCTCGGTGGTGTTGGTCGGGCTGGTTCTCGCCGGACTGGTCGCGGCGGCCGCCGCCGGTCTGAACCTCGGCCGCGCTTCGGCCTTGGAGGCCCATTTCGCCAGGGAATATCTGGCGCGACTGACGGCCGGGCGGGATGAGGCGCGGCGCGATTGAGGGCGCGGCGCGCCGTTTGACTTGGGGCGCTTCTGTGTCAGAGTTGAACCATGGCCCGTCGTGGTCGGATGCCCCCGGACGATGACGGAGGGAGGGGATTCCCGGGCGGCCCGTGCCGCCCCCTGCCGCCGGAAGACCAATGATCAAGAGCATTCCGTCCGAACCCCGTGTCCACCATCGCTGCACCCCCCTTGATCCGCTTCCCACGGCAGCGGATGGCTCTCCGGTGCGGGGAACCGTCCTGGTCGTCGATCCCGGGGAAAGCTTCTACCTCATCCCTTTGCGTCTGATGCTCCCCGATTGTCGGCTGATTCTCTGCCGCGACGAAAAGGAAGCCCGCCAGATCTTCTTCTATACCCCGGTCGACGTGGCGCTCATCGATCATTCCCCCGGGCTCTCCGCTCTCGAACTGCTGCGCCTTTTCAAGGTCGGTCGCCCTTCCGTCCCGGTTCTGGTCATGGCCCGGGCGGGTTCCGAGGAACTGGCGGTCGAGGCCTTTCGCTCCGGCGCGCGGGACTATTTCCGCAAACCCATCTCCGTCGATGAAATGAACGGCGTTCTCCGTTCGCTGCTGGCGCTGCGCGCCGGAGCGTTCAAAGTGCGCGCCGCCAATCCCGCCAAGGACGGCTTCGACAAAGCTCTTCGTTATATCCAGACCCATTTCCAACTCCCCCTATCCCTGGACCAGGTGGCCGGCAAGTCGGGCATGAGCCTCTCATCCTTCGTGCGGGTCTTTAAAAAACGCACCGGCATGACCTTCGTCGATTATCTCCAGATCGTGCGCATGGCGGCGGCCTGCCGCATGCTGCGCGATCCCAGTCTTTCCCTGCTGGGGATTTCCCTGGCCTGCGGCTACAACAACCAATCCCATTTCAACCGTGTCTTCAAAAAATGCGTCGGGGTTTCCCCCCGGGTCTACAAGAAATATCTGGGGCAGCAGTTCTTTCGCTGAGAAGTCGAACCGAGGGATTTTTCAGAAATAAGTCCGAGGAAAATACCTGGCGGGACGAGGAGGATTTTCATGAGTAACCGAGAGCGGGGATCACAAACCAGCCCAGCGGAACGGAGTGAGGCTCCCAGGGACAAGCGTCGGCACGATTCCTCCGAAAATTGTGCCGAAGGTCTTGCACGGCTGGTCGCGACTCGTCTTCAACTCCCTCCGGATGCGAAAGAATCGTTGGGCGACCGGAACCTTGATATTGGCGAGGTGCCTCGTTTTGGGTCGGGCGTGGCTCCTTCCGTGATGTTACGGCTGCAGCGGTTGCAAGGGAACAACTGGGTTCGGCGGATGCTCGCCCGATCCGCCGAATCGGCTATGCCCGAGCCGGTTCCGCCGGGAGTCGAAGGGCTGATTGAACGCAAGCTTCGGAGCGGCCGCGCCCTCGATTCGGTCCTGGCCCGACGGATGGGCACGGCCTTGGCGGCTGATTTTCGGGCGGTGCGGGTACATGACGACAGTGAGGCCGATCAGCTTAACCGTCAATTACAGGCGCGGGCATTTACCGCCGGACAGGATATTTTTTTTCGCCGGGGGCAGTACGACCCCGGAAGCAGCGGCGGGAGGGAATTGCTGGCGCATGAACTCGCTCATGTCGTCCAGCAACAGGCCGGTCTGCGCTGTCGCCTGTTGGTCGGCGGCGCAAAAGACGAAAACGAGCGGGAAGCCGACGCTGTCGCCCGACAGGTGATCGCCGACGAAACACGCATGACGGAAGACAGGGGCACGGCCAGTCTCGCCACGGACGGCGCTCTTGGGACGATTCGGCAGCGAACGGCCCGCGGAATCTTGCAACGGGAAGTCGGTCCCGACGCGGAGGAGCAGCGGCAGCGGGCGCACCACGCCGAACTCGACCGTTTCGAGGCGATGCTGGTGTCGGCCCTGAATGTCGGGGTGGAGAGCCATTCTCCCGATATTCTAATCAGTTATGCGAGAAGTATGGGGTTTCGCTACCGGCAGGCGATCGCCGATGAACGACCCGAGACCCGTTTGGCCACGGCGGCGGTGCTGACGCGGATACATACGGCCCTGACCGGTTACGCCGAGACGGCGGAACGGGATGTCGACGGGGCGCTGTTGATGGAGAGTTTCGGTGGTGAGCTTCACCCCTGGACCTCGGCGCGACCACAATCCCTTGAAGAGATTCCGCCCTTTACTTTGGAAAACTTGGCCACCTGGCGGGCGGATGCCGCGTTGGGAGAGGCTCGTGTCGCTTCGGAACGGGCCGCTGCCCGACGCGGCCCGGCACGCCGTGAACAACCGGCTCCGCCCCCGCTCATGGATCCGGGAGAGGCTCGCCCCTTCGCCCCCCTCGCCCCTCGGGAAGCCGCCGGGGCCACCGCCGCGGCGCAGCCTCGCACGCCCGAGGAAGAAGTCGGACAAGCGTCACCGGGGGGCGGACGAATTGTGCGCGAGGGGCTGGCGACCTTGGCCGCGACTCCTCTGCGAAGTGTCGCCGGGCCTCCCGCCGCGTCGCCCGCGACCGGCTCCGCGGGGTCGGGCGCGACACTGCTCGACGCCGCCCTGCATATCTGGTTCGTCTCCAATCGGCTGTATGTGGTGGATCGCAGCGGACATCTCGCTCCGGGCGAGGAAAGCTGGTTCGATCTTTCCGCCGTCACCGGCATGTTCAGCCGTGGCGGGGTCTTTTTTCTGATGCCGGTGGAAACCAGGGTCGGCGGACGCTCCATCCATTTCGAGGTTCGTCCCGTCAGCGGCGGCGCCGGCGGTGCTCTGGGCGGTATTTACCCGTCGCGAACCCTGACCGGATTGATCCCTTTGCTGGAGCTGAGACAGGCGGCCCGCGCCCGCAACGCCGGCATCGGCCTGATCGTCGCCCCCAACATCGGCGGAAGGCTGACGTGGGGGGATCTGAGCTTCGAACGTATTTCCCAGGCCCTGGATCGCACCCCCCGGCACATGGAGTGGGCCATACTTTCCGAGTGGGCGCGGATTCGCCGCGATCCCCTCGGCGAGGCGGTCAATCAGCTGGTCGGACTGGGAATTTCCTATGCCGCGCGGGCGCTGCCGCCGGTGGGCGCGGCGGCTTTCGCCTATCAGGCCCTGCGCTTTTCGGCCTGGCTCGGGGATGTGGCCAATGTCGCCGGCTATGCCCGAACCGACGATGAGATCGACATCGCCGCCCAGGCCATCGCCCGAAAACTGGCGTCCTTCGTCGTTTCCGAAGCGATTTCCCGGGGAATTCGCGGCGCCGGGCGCGTCGGCGCGGGCGTCGCCCGGGGGCGTGGCGAACATTCCGGCGGAGCAGGGGAAGGGCGACGGGCCAGGAGCGAAGATGAAGCGTCTTCGCCGGCGACCCGTCCGCCCGCCCGACGTCCCGGGCCGGAACCCCCGCCGACTCGGGAAGAACCTTCCGCCCCGGCGCGTCCGGCGGAACTCCCGCCGTCATCGACCCGACCCCCTCGCCGCGCGCCCGGCGAAGCCGCGCCGGAGGAATCCCCGGCAACCGCCGAACGTCCCGCCGCGACCAGCCCTCGTCCCACCGTTCCGCCACCGGCTACCCGTCCCCGGGTTCATGCCCTGGACGATGTCCTGACCGCCGACCGCAGCAGCTTTGACGTCAACAATCCCAACGTGCAGGCGCGCTTGAGCGCCCAGCAGCTTGAAGCGTTGCTACGACTGCAAGCGGCCTACGAACGCTATCGTGCCCGGCGGGCCGGGGAAGGGCGGGAGCCGCTTTCGCCGGAACAGTGGGCGCGAGCGGTCACTTCGGGACAACCCAGGCGGGATGCGGAACTGTTGTTCGGGGGGGATTACGCGCGAACCGGCCGGGGCTCCGCCGCCGCGCGTCCCGCGGTGCGTTTGCGCGAGATTCCCCGCCCGGCGGATTATGACGACCGGCGTCTGGCTGCCGACCTGGCCGTGCTGCGCGCCGATGCCGGACTCTGGGACCGCCTCGGACGCCTGCGCCGGCAGGGAGTCGCCGGTAACGAATTAAACGCTTCGCTTTTCAATATCCTCAAAGGGAACATCGCCGAAATCCTGGCGCGACCGATCCTCCATCGCCGACTCGCCGAGATCCGCGTTCAGCATCCCGGCGCTCGGGTTGAATACCGTACCCGGGTGGCACGGGTCCGGGGGGATGGCGGTCACGATACGCCGGTGCTGTTCAGCGACGGGCTGATTGTCAGCGAACGCAACGGTCGCTTGATCATTCATGAGGCCTTCGAGGTCAAATCCGGTTCCCGGGGCGGTGCCGAGGCGACCTCACAGTTTTTCGAGTGGCGCGAGGGGCGCCTTGCCGACGGCGATCAGCTGGTGCTTACCGATGGGCGTCGCTTCACCTATGAACCTGGTCGCACCGGACCGGGCTACGTCGTCGGGATGCAGCAATCGACCCCGCATGTCGTCGCCCCCCGGGGTAGCGAACATCTCGGTACCGCTTCGGGAGAACAGGTGGCGGCGGCGGGGGTACGGCACGCCTTGGGTCAGACCGCCTCGGAGATTGATTTCCTCGCCCGGCGGATTCTGGAAGGGCTCAGTTCTTCATCGCCGTCCGCCGCTGCGGCAACGCCAACCTCGGCGGCCGAATGATCCGGTCGGCTGTTTTCCCTGTGAGCTAAGTTGGATGGGCGCGGTACCGGGAGCATTCTTGCTGTCGTTCGGCATTCCCCTTGAGATCAATCCGCCATATTGACCAGATCAATCAAAAATTTGCGCAAATAGGTAAAGAAAAGCTTTTTTCCGCTGATAGTCTAAATGAACTTCGGGGGCGGAAACCCCATGGTTTTGTTGCCGTGTTCACCGGCTTGCGTATTCAGGGACGAAAAAATGGCCGAAGCGAAGCGTACCTTGCCCGTGCTGTCGGAGAGCGCGACCGGATCGCCGGGGGGTGCCCCCTGGGCGGCGCTGGGGCGTCTCGATCTGCGGCTGGCGGCGGCGGCGCGGCTCGCGGAGATCGTTTACGGGGTCGGGTTTGACGAGGACCGTTTTCGCGGCTTGCACCTCGACGCGAGGGAAATGGGGCGGCTGCTCGAGCGGATGCCGGGGCTTCCGCCCTTGGCCGATGACAGCGCTCGTCCCGTCCCGCTGATCGACGAACAGGATCTGCGCTTTGTCGCCCTCGGCCAACGTTTCGGATTGGCGGCGCCGGAGCTCGACATTCTGCTGGTGGCCCTGGCGCCGGAGGTCGATCCCCGTTACGAACGGCTGTACGCCTATCTGCAGGACGATGTCACCCGCAAGCGGCCGAGTGTCGATTTGATTCTCAATCTGCTCGCCGCCACCGCCGAGGAAAAACTCGCCGGGCGCCGCCATTTTCTCCCCGCTTCCCCGCTGCTTCGCCACCAGTTGCTGCAGCTGTACGAAGATCCCCCCGGCGCCCATGCCACCTTCCTGACCCGTTATTGCAAGGTCGACGAGGGCATCGTCGACTATCTCCTCGGCGGCGACGGCACGGCTCTTCATCCCGACGATTGTCTGACGGTCTTTCCCGCCGATCACCGGATTGCCGAGACGCCCCTCACCGAGACGCAGCGCGAGACCATGCCGCGCCTTCTGGCGGAAGGGCGTGCCGTCCTTCATCTGCGCGGCGTTTCCGGCTCCGGTCGCCGGACCGTCGCCGCTTATCTGGCCCGGCGTTCCGGGCGCGACCTCCTGTGTTTCGATCCGAGCCGGGCGTTGGTGCGGGGGGAGGAGGATTTCCCGGGGATTTGCCGACGGGCCGTGCGGGAAGCCCGGCTGCGCGAGGCGCTGCTCTACGTCGCCGAGGTCGATGCGTTGCTCGATGACGACAGGGAGGCACGGCTGCGGGAATTTTCCCAGGCACTGGAGGACTGGGACGGACCGACGGTGCTCGCCGGGGAACTCCCCTGGCGGCCGCTGTCCCTTTACCGCTCCCGGCCCTTCGCCCGGGTCGAACTGGCGATTCCCGACTTCGCCGAGCGGGCGCGCCTGTGGAGACGGGAAGCGACCGGGCTCTCGGCGGAGGATCTGGAAGCGGTCGCCGCCCGTTTCAACTTCACCCCGGGGCAGATTCGCGCCGCCGCCCACAGCGCCGGGCAGTCGGCGCGTACCCGCCAAGGCGTGGGCGCGCGCATCCAGGCGGGGGAACTCTTCGAGGCCTGCCGCCGCCATTCCAATCAGAAGCTCGGCGATCTGGCGCGCAAGATCGACCCCCGTCACGGCTGGGACGACATCGTCCTGCCCGCGGACGCCCTGGAGCAGTTGCGGGAAGTCTGCCGGCAGGCGGTGCATCGTCCGCTGGTCCTCGGTCAATGGGGTTTCGAGCGCAAGCTCTCCTACGGCAAGGGGTTGAACGTCCTCTTTTCCGGCCCGCCGGGGACGGGCAAGACCTTGGCCGCCGAGGTCATTGCCCGCGATCTGGGTCTCGATCTCTATCAGATCGACCTGTCGCGGGTGGTGAGCAAGTACATCGGCGAGACGGAAAAGAATCTCGACAAGATTTTCACCGAGGCCCGCACCAGCAACGCCATCCTCCTCTTCGACGAGGCCGACGCCCTTTTCGGTAAGCGTTCCGAGGTCAAGGACGCCCACGACCGTTACGCCAACATCGAGACCGGCTACCTCTTGCAGAAGATGGAGGAGTACGAGGGGATCGCCATTCTCGCCACCAATCTGCGCGGGAATCTCGACGAGGCTTTCATCCGGCGGATGAGCTTCTGCGTGGAGTTCCCCTTTCCCCGGGAAGAGGAGCGGCGGCTCATCTGGGAAAAGATCTGGCCGAGCCAGGCACCCCGCCGGACGGATCTGCCGCTGGAACGCATGGCCGACCGGTTCGAGATCAGCGGCGGCAACATCAAGAATATCGCCCTGGCGGCGGCTTTTCTGGCCGCCCACGACGGCGCCGAGATCGCCGTCCGCCATCTGCTGCGGGCGACCCGCCGGGAATATCAGAAGATGGGCAAAATTCTCGATGACGGCGATTTCCGGGAACGGATGGATGAATGAGCCCCACGGAGAACGCACCCCAAGGAGGTGTGATCCATGAAAAAGCGTGACGACCAAGAGCGGATTCGGCCGAAACAGAGGCGGACGACGATTCCCGTGAAGGAAAATCCGGTGCGCCTGAACGATCTTCCCGGTCTGATGGGCGGTGGCGGCCTTTCCGGCGAGACGGCGGTTCAGGAGCGGCTTGACCGGCTGGCGCCGGCGCCAGGGGCGGTCGCCGCCTTGGCCCTGCAACGGGCGGTGGGTAATCAGGGCATCCGCCGGGCCCTGGAGAAATTGACCCAGGACGGCGAAACCCCTGTTCCGGCACAGCTGGAGCGTTCCATCGAGGCGACCCGGGGGGGCGGCAAGGCTTTGGACGATGGCCTGCGCGGCTCCATGGAGCAGGCTTTCGGCCGCGATCTCAGCGCCGTGCGCGTACATACCGGCGCTGAAGCTGACCGTTTGAGCCGATCCCTGGGGGCCGAGGCCTTCACCACCGGTTCGGACATCTATTTCCGCGACGGCCAATTCCGCCCCGAAACGGAGGGCGGAAAGGAATTGCTGGCGCACGAACTGACCCATGTGGCGCAGCAGGGACCGGCGGTTCAGGGCCGACTCACCGTCGGCGCGCCCGAGGATGTCCATGAGCGCGAGGCGGACGAGACGGCGCGGCGGGTAGCGCGGCACGACCGGCCGGGTTCGGCGCCGCTGTTGCTGCAACCGGCGGCGGATCGGCTGGCGAGCGGCTGCCGCCGGATTCGACGCAAGCTCCGGTTCACCGGCACCGCTCCCCATCTGGCTCGGGTCATGACCCTGCTCAACGGCGGCCTCTTCGGTTACACCGTCTCGACGGACGCCGCCGGCAATCTGAGCATCGCCGCCAATCGGGATGTCGGCCCGCCCTCTCCGGCGCAGCAGGCGCTCTACAATCGTCTCAACACCATCGTCGGCGACAGTCATCAGGTGACCATCGCCGTGGAAAGCGGCGGCACGGCCTTGGGCGGCAGTTACGCCACCGGTACCATCGACGTGGCCGACCTCGAAGCCTTCGGGCGCGGCGAAGGGCTGTCGGCGGTGGGGGCGCTGATTCACGAAGTCGAGGAGCAGTACCGCAAGCAGGTCAGCGGCCAGGGCTACGCCACCGCCCATGCCGGGGCGCTGGTCGCCGAGACCGAGCAGAGCGGCGCGACCCGTGGGGCGGAACGGATGCTCTCTTCCAGCACCAATCCCGACGGCACCGTCAACGCCGTGGTCGAGGTGCCCTACACCTATCCCGATGGCCGGGTCGTGACCTTGACCCTGACCATCAGCCACAACAACATCACCAATGTGACACGGCGCTAGGACGCGGATCATGAACGAGGCAACGAAAATGTCCATCGACCAGGCCGTGGAAAAGGCTCTGGGCTATTTCTCCGCCGAGGATGCGGGACTTGGCGAAGCGGAACGGATACGGTTGTTCGAGCTGGCCCGAGGCGTTCTGAAAGAGCAGCCGACGGCCGCCGTCGGCCTGCTGGCAGAGGTATTCTCCGGCCTCAGTCATCCCGAGAAGATCGGTGCCTATCGGCTGATCGTGGAACTGGGGGTGGCGGCGGTTCCAGCCATCCATGGGCTGCTCGACGGCGCCGGCCCCCGCGAACGGATCTGGTTGATTTCCATCCTCCATGCCCTGGGGGACGGGAGCGCGACCGCGCGCCTGGCCGAACTGGTCGGCGACAAGGAGCCCTATATCCGGCAACTGGCGGTTCTGGCCCTGGTCTTTCAGGGAAAACAGGCGGCCGTGGAACGCGACCGGTTGATCGCCGTCCTTGGGGAGGCGCTGTTGAGCGAAGAGAAGGTGGAGGGCAGCGCCTTCTTTATTGCCGATTCGGCCCTGAGCTGTCTGCGGCTGCTCACGGGCGAGACCTTCGCCGAAGGGATCGTGCCGGCGGTGCATTTCTACAATTTCGATCATTTTCTCTTTTCGCCACCGATACATCCCTTTCCCTATACCTCGGATCGGGTCAGCACCCTGCAGCACCGGCAGAAAAGCCGGTTGCAGGAGCAGGTGCGGGAATGGTGGGCGACCCATCGCGAGACGGCGCGGCTGCACCAGATCACCAGTTGTTTCGTGTTGTGATGTCAACCCCAAGACAAGGGGATAGTTGATTCCCATGCTCGACGATCTCGACCGTAGCCTCAACGAGCTCCTTCGCCGCGAACTGCCTTCCGCCGTGGTGCAGCAGGTGGCTATCAGCTTCGCCCCGCCGGACGACAAGTTTCCGCCGTCGGCGGTGCATCTTCCGGCCATCGACCTGTTCCTGTACGACATTCGCGAGAATCTCGAATTGCGTGACCGCGAATGGCGTCTGGAGCGGCGTAGCGACGGCACCGGGCTGAAAAAGCGCGCTCCGGTGCGGGTCGACTGCTCTTATCTGGTGACGGCCTGGGCGGCCGGGTCGTCGAGTACCCCGGCCTACGACGAACACCGCCTGCTCGGCGAGGTGATGAAGGTGCTGCTGCGCCATCCGGTGCTGCCTACTTCGGTGTTGCAGGGGAGCCTTCAGGGGCAGGAACCGCCTTTGCCGGCAGTGACCCTCCTTTCCGGGCAGTTGCAGAGTCTGGGGGAATTCTGGCAGGCGCTCGGCGGCAAGCCGAAGGCGGCGCTGAACTACACCGTGACCATCGGCGTCGATGCCCTGGTCGCCGTGGAAACCGGGCCGCTGGTGACGGACAAAATGCTGAAGTTCCGCCAGGGAACCGGGGAGGAGTGAGCATGGCCGCGCTGCAATG
>CALJLX010000612.1 GCA_937982495.1 uncultured Desulfuromonas sp. | reverse complement strand
CCTTCTTTATGGTATTTGTTTCGATTAACTTCGTCTTCCCGTGCGGCGTTTTCTCCAAGATAAGAGCTTAATGCGCCCCATGCACTTTCGAATTCCTTCCCCGCCATGGCGCGGTAGATTTTCTTGAATACAGTACCTTCTAGATCGAATGCGGCCAACTTGATCTTTGCCATTTCCCCTCCCGACATCGCTCTTTCTAAGCTAATCAGCCATTAGTTTCGTCGACCAGACCATTTAGGATTTGTTTGATTTCCTCCGCGACATCAGCTTCACTCTTATTGGAGTATAAGTCTATGATCCTGGCATATTCGGGAGTGAGGTCAGCCTGGTGCCACCCTTTGCGATTGCTACGAGTCTGCTTGACGTAGGGATCAAAACGGTCTCTCATATTTTTTAGTGTGTTGGACTTTACACCGGTAGCCTTTTCTAGATAGCCAAACGCTTCGGTTTGGTTAAAATCGTTGCCGGTAATTGACGCGATCAACGGGTAGTCGAATCGGGACATTGCATATACAATTTTCAACAAATCATTCCTGTCATCGTCATTGATCCGTGTCCGCTGAGATACCACAGTGGAACTGGGTTCAGAGTCCTCAAGGCAGACACGTTCGATCTCTGAAATAAATTCCATAATTCTCTTTAGATGCGGCGAGTTTACCTCGTTCTGGAAGGCATGTTCTGTGAAGCACTTCCTAGACTCAGCGATCATTTTTTGGATATTTGACAACGTCTCTGGTTTCATGGCAACTCCTGCGCTCGGGTTTTGATTACACTACCATAAGTCCAGACTCTGTCAACGAAAAAAAACTAAGAGAAAAACACTAAGATATTTTTCTGAATTGGTTCGGACAATGTTTTCCGTAAACGCACCAATGTTTTTAGAAAAAACCGTGACTGAGCGAGGCTTTGACTGGATAAGATAGGTTTGGTTTCGGCACATGGCCAAGTGACCGGTATCCCATAATTCACTACCACTCAGACACGAAACGCCCTCGATCTTCGGACGGAGGGCGTTTCTCACAGACCAGGGTTTGTAAGATCATGCGGATGGGCTCCCTCCATCTCCCCGAAAATCCAGACACAACATTTCGGAGATGCTTTTCTTGAAAGCCCGAGGCGAAATGACCCTCCCTTGCGCCGGACCTCTATCGCCATTGACATTCCGCAAGAGAATGGATACAGTGTTGCGCATTAAAAGGGGAGTAGCATCCGGAACATTCCGGCCCGTGCTTCGTCAATACGGTGGTTTTGCCACCCGGACGCGGGAGCTGCGACGCTAAGTCGAGCCTTGCAAGACCTTTGTCCACTGCATTCAACTATGCGGCGGGTAAAGGTCTTTTTCTTTTACCCGTTGCGTAAATAAACCCGCGGAGGTAAAAGCATGCATCTGCTCAAGATCCCCATCCTTCTCACCTTTCTCACCCTCCTCGTTACCATGGGCAGCACCATCGGCGGGCAGTCTGGTCTGCTGATCGCCTTTACCCTGACCTGCGGCATGAACTTTGGCTCCTACCCCTGGGCAAACGAGCTTGTTGGCTGGTCTGCTTGGGAGGAGGTCGCATAATGAAACAGTCTTACAACAAGTCGCTTGCAGGTCTCCTTCCAGCCGCCAGCCAGGCGGGGCTTTCTGGACTCACCTTGTTCAAGCATGGGCGGACCAAGGAGCTTTACGACCTGGGGGAGACGCTGTTGGTGGTCCACACCGACCGGGTTGCTGGGGGGCCCGGTTCCGAGGAAAGGATAATTCCGGGCAAGGGGCAGGTTGTCAACCAGATGTCGGCCTACTGGTTTCAGCGCTTGCGGGAGGTGTTCCCCAATCACCTCGTCTCCGCCGAGCTGTGCGATTTTCCTGAATCGTGCCAAGCCCATGCCGAATATCTGGAGGGCCGCTCCATGCTGGTGAAAAAAGCCACCCCGCTGCCGGTCAAATGCCTCGTGCGCGGCTATCTGACCGGAGCGGGGTGGCAGGAATACCAGACAACCGGTGGCATGGCCGGCACCCGACTGCCGTCAGGGATGTTGGAGTCTCAGCGGTTGCCGGTTCCGCTGTTCGTTCCCGATATCGAGGGGGCCGCCGGAGAAGCAGGGTTTGCTTCCCTGGAGGCGCTCTACGGTAAAGTCATTGCTGAAAAGCTTCGTAGCGCGGCCTTGCATCTCTATTTCAAGGCTTGGAAGATCGCGCGCTATCGCGGCCTACTGATTGCCGAATCGAGCTTCGAGTTCGGTCTGCACGAAGGTTCACTGCTGCTGATCGATGAATGCATCACCCCGTACACCAGCCATTTCTGGCCCCTGGAGTCGTATCAATCCGGCGGGCCGCTGCCGGCCCTGGACCCTGCGGGTCTACTGGCCAGCCTGCGCGGCCGGGCGGGGATGTGATATTTGGTCCATGCTTCTGCAATTTGTCTGTCGACCAAAGCGTATTTTGTTTATTTGAAAGACATTGCCCATGAATGAGACTGCCAAACCGAATCCGCTGATCGAACTGTTGATCACCCTGATCTTGCCCTCGCTCATCTTGATGAAGCTCTCCGGCCCGGAGGATCTGGGCACTCTCAACGCCCTCCTGCTGGCGCTGGCTTTTCCGCTTTTCTGGGGCGCATGGTCGCTGGTGCGGGAGCGCAAGGTCAACCTGCTGGCGGTGCTGGGCCTTTGCAGCGTCCTGCTGACGGGCGGCATCGGCGTGCTGCAACTCGATCCGCAGTGGCTGGCGGTCAAGGAAGCGGCGATTCCCGGCCTGATCGGCCTGGCCGTCGCCGTCTCCGCCTTCACCAGTAAGCCGCTGGTGCGGGTGCTTTTGCTGAGTCCGGCGCTGCTGAATGTCGAGCGCATCCAGGAGAACCTGCAGCGGCGCGGCAACACCCTGGCCTTCGACACCCGCCTGAAATCCGCCACCTGGATGCTCGGCGGCTCGTTCCTTTTCTCTTCCGTTATGAACTATTTTCTGGCCACCTGGGTTGTCACCAGCCCGGCCGGAACCCAGGCTTTCAACGAGGAACTGGGCCGCATGAACCTGCTGAGCTATCCGGTGA
>CALJLX010000611.1 GCA_937982495.1 uncultured Desulfuromonas sp. | reverse complement strand
GAGATGGTGATTCGTGACTGGAGTTCAGACGTGTGCTCTTCCGATCTCTTCGTGCACCTATCTCTATATCGACAAGTCGATGCAGGACCACGGCCTGTTCCAAGCCATCTGCCGCACCAACCGGCTCGACGGCGAGGACAAGGATTTCGGCTACATCGTCGACTACAAGGATCTGTTCAAAAAGGTGGAGAATGCCATCGCCGTCTACACCTCCGAACTCGACCGCGGCGCCGGCGGGGCCGACCCCGATGTGCTGATGCAGGGGCGTCTCAAGAAAGGGCGCGAGCGGTTGGACAACACCATCGAGGCGCTGGCCCTGCTCTGCGAGCCGGTCGAGCCGCCCAAGGAGGAGCTGGAGCATATCCATTATTTCTGCGGCAATACGGAAATCCCCACGGATCTTCAGGAGCGGGAACCGCGACGGGCCGCCCTCTACAAGGGGACGGTCGCCCTGGTGCGGGCCTATGCCAATATTGCCGACGAACTGGAGGCGGCCGGGTACGACCATGCCGACATCGCCCGGATCAAAAAACAGCTCGACCATTACCTGGCCCTGCGCGAAATCATCCGCAAGGCCAGCGGCGAGTCCCTCGATCTCAAGGCCTACGAGGCCGATATGCGGCATCTCATCGACACCTATATCGAAGCCGACGAGCCGCGCACCATCTCCCCCTTCGACGGGATGGGGCTGCTGGAACTGATCGTCAAGACCGGGATCGCCAACGCCATCGCCACGCGACTCGGCGGGCTCAAGGGCAGCAAGGACGCGGTGGCGGAAACCATCGAGAATAATGTTCGCAGCAAGATCATCAAGGAACATCTCAACGATCCGGCCTACTACGAGGCGATGTCGGCCCTGCTGGATGAAATCATCGCCGCCCGCAGGGCCAAGGCCATCGACTATGAGGAATACCTGAAGCGGGTCGCGGAGCTGGCCCGGCGGGTCGAGGCAGGGCAGGGGGAGGAGACGCCGGAGCAATTGAACACCCCCGGCCGGCGGGCGCTTTACAACACCCTGAAACAGACCCATTCCCCCGGTGGCGCCGGAATGGCCGCCGACTCGGCCGCGCCGATCTGGCAAGGGGGGAAAGACCCGGCTCTGGAACTGGCGATCCGCATCGATGAGGCGGTCAAGACGGTTCGGCCGGACGGCTGGCGCGGGGTACAGTCCCGCGAGCAGGTCATCAAGGCCGCTCTGTACGGCATATTACGGGATGAAACCGAGGTGGAGCGCATCTTCCTCGTTATTAAGGCGCAGAGCGAATACTGATGGCCGAGAAGTTCACCCTGGGCAATATGGAAGTGGAAGTGACATTCAAGGACATCAAGAATGTCCACCTGAGCGTCTGCCCACCGGAAGGCAAGGTGAAAATTTCCGCCCCGGCGCGCATGGATCTCGACACCGTGCGGGTCTTCGCCATCGGCAAACTCGCCTGGATCAAAAACCGGCAAAAGAAGCTGAGGGAGCAGGAGAGGGAAACCCCGCGCGAGCTTCTCGACCGGGAAAGCCATTATGTCTGGGGAGAGCGCTATCTGCTCCAGGTCATCGAAAGGGATACACTGCCCCGGGTGGAATTGACGCCCGGGAAAATGCTCCTCTATGTGCGCTCCGGCACCGGCGTTGAAAAGAGACGGGAGATTCTCGACGAGTGGTATCGCGAGCAGTTGAAGATCGCGGTTCCTCCCTTGCTCGCTAAATGGGAGCCGCTCATGGGGGTCAAGGTGAAGCGCTTCTTCGTGCAGAGAATGAAGACCCGCTGGGGAAGTTGCAACCCGGAAACCGGCGGCATTCGTTTGAACTCCGAGTTGGCCAAAAAACCGCCGGAGTGCCTCGAATACCTGGTCGTGCATGAGATGACCCACCTGCTGGAGCCGACCCACAACGACCGATTCATGGTGTTGCTGGAGAGGTTCATCCCCCGCTGGAAGTTCTATAAGGAAGAGTTGAACCGCCTGCCGGTACGTCATGAGGAGTGGGGGTATTGAGGGGGCGACGGCACCTTCCGTACCGCCTTTTTCAGCAGGGTTGAAGTCGAAAAATTTCCCATCGACTTTTGGAAAAACGTGCCCAACCCCAGCGGCACTTTTCTGTTTTTATATGGTCCTAAATGACGTATAGTGTTCAACGGTAAGCTGTAATATGCTGTTTTTGCGACATTTTATGCCATTTAAGCCCTCGCATTGAAGAGTGAACTTCATTTTGCCAAGGTTGAAGTCGCGAGTTCGAATCTCGTTTCCCGCTCCAAAAA
>CALJLX010000610.1 GCA_937982495.1 uncultured Desulfuromonas sp. | reverse complement strand
AACATTTCCGTGCGGTTGCGCCCCCGCTGTTTGCTCAGATACAGGGCCTGGTCGGCTTCGCGGAGCAGTTCGGCGGCTTGGGTCAAGCCTTCCGGCCGGGTGCCGCTGATGCCGATGCTGGCCGTCACCGGGATGGTCGCCTGGCCCTCGCGCAGATTCAAGGCCATGAGCGACAGCCGGATTTTTTCGGCGACGGCGTAGGCGTTGGCGGGGGTGGTGTCCGGCAGGATCACGGCGAATTCCTCGCCGCCGTAGCGGCAGACCAGATCGGAACAGCGGGTGATTTGCCCCAGGCTTTCGGCGACGGCGCGCAGAACCCGGTCGCCGACGGGGTGCCCATGGGTGTCGTTGATGCGCTTGAAGTGGTCGAGGTCGATCATCAGCAACGACAGGGGGCTGCGGCTGCGGCGGCTGCGGGAAAGTTCGATTTCCAGCGAGGCATCGAGCTGGGCCCGGTTGTGCAGTCCGGTCAAAGCGTCGGTGCGGGCGAGCCGAGCGAGCAGGTCTTTTTCCTCGCGCAGTTTCCGGGTCCGCTCCTGCTGGCGCAGCTGCCGGCGGATGCGGGCTTCGAGTTCGCGCTGGTCTCCACGGAAGGATTGATAATCGGCGGCGCCGTGGTCGAGAGCCATAATCTTTTCCGACAAGAGTTCTTCGTCGGCGAGAGCGAAGACCGGAATGTCGGCCCAGGCATCACTCTGCCCGAGGGTGTCGAGGATCTCGCACAGCGTTTCGATCGTTTCGGAACGCCAGCCGCAGAAGATCATTTCCACCGGTTGCCGACCCATCTGGGTTTCGGTTTCCGTGCGATCGCCACTGAAGAGCAGGTCGTCGAAGAGGCCCTGGGTGGCCAGCATGCGTGCAAAAGCCTTGCGGGCTGCCGGAGAAGGGTCGATAATCAAGGCGGTGCGGGTCATGGCTTACTCCTCGGAATGACTTCTGTTGCCTTCTTATCGACCGTTTCGGGAGCGGTCTTTAGGGGAAAATACCGATGCTACCCCACCCTATCTCTGAACCCCGACGGAGGCGGCGACGCCACCCGGGAAAGTTTCTTTTCGCAACGGAGTCTTTTATGGCGCAGGATAAACCGGTCGACAAGGCGGTTGCCCTCCTTTACGACAAAGAGCAGGGAGACGCTCCGCGGATCGTCGCCAGCGGCCGGGGCGTGCTGGCCGAGAAGATCGTCGAGACGGCCCGCGCCGCCGGCGTCTACATCATGGAAGATCCCGATCTGGTGGAGCTGCTGGCGAAGTTGCCGGTGGGGGACGATATTCCCCCCGAGCTTTATCAGGCCGTCGCGGAAATCCTCGCTTTCGTCTATCAGGTCAATGGCCGTTACCGTTCCGACGACAATCGCGGCTGAACCTTCCCGCCCTTTGTTTGTGCCCAAAGTATTTGCTTTTTCCCGCCACATAAAGCAGAATTAACCTTCTTTCAGCCAAACGACCCTCCCCCCTGGAGTTGCCCGTGAAAGTCGGTTTGAAAATCACCATTCTGGCGATTTTGCCTATTCTGCTGACGGCCCTAGTCGCATTCGGCGTGGGTCTCTATCAGAAGGGGACTCTCGAAACTTTTTTCGGCCACGAAATCGAAGCCCAGGCGCAGAATGAAGCGCGCAAGATCGCCCAGGCCGTCTATCTCATGTGCCGCTCGGCCCAGGAATCGGTGCAGAAAACCGTCGACACCAACCTGCGGATCGCCGGGGATATTCTCGCCCGCGCCGGCAAGGTGAGCCTCGGCCGGGAAAGCCTGCGCTGGGAGACGCGCAACCAGTTCACCGGCGAGGTGGCGGATGTCTTCCTGCCGCCGATGCTGGTGGGGGGGCAGTGGTTGGGGCAGAATGACGATCCCGCCGTCCCCTCGCCAGTGGTCGACGCCGTCCGCGACCTGGTCGGGGGAACGGCGACGATTTTTCAGCGGATGAATGATGCCGGCGACATGCTGCGGGTGGCGACCAACGTGGAGGACTCGGAGGGGCGGCGGGCCATCGGTACCTACATCCCCAACGTCAATCCCGACGGTACGGCCAATCCGGTGGTCGAGGCGCTGCTGCGCGGCGAAACTTTCAGCGGGCGGGCCTATGTGGTTAACGACTGGTACCTCACCGCTTACCGGCCGATTTTCGATGAAGGGGGAAGCCGGGTGATCGGCGCCCTGTACGTCGGGGTCAAGCAGGAGAATATCGAAAGCCTGCGTCAGGGGATCATGGACATGGTCGTCGGCAAGACCGGCTACGTTTACGTGCTCGGCGGCAAGGGAGAACAGCAGGGGCGCTACATCATCTCCCAGAACGGCGAACGGGACGGGGAGAATCTCTGGGCTTCCCAGGACAGCGACGGGCGCCCTTTCATCCAGTCGATCATCGGCAAAGCCCTTTCCCTGCCGCTCTATCAGCGCGAGGATAACGTCCCGGTTGCCTTCGAGCGCTATCCCTGGAAAAATCCCGGGGAGATCGAACCCCGGTACAAGGCGGTAGCCATCGCTTATTTCGCCCCCTGGGACTGGGTCATCGGCGCCGGTTATTACGAGAGCGACCTGCGCGAAAGCCAGGAGCGGATGGTCGAGGCGCTGCGCGACATGGGGCGCTGGCTGGGGGGGAGCGCCCTGATCATGATGCTGTTGTCGATCCCCGCCGGTTACCTGACGGCGCGGGGGATCAGTCTGCGGGTGGACAGCATCCTGAAATCGGTGACCGATGTCCTGATCGCCGTCGACGCCCGCGACCGGGTTCTGCTGCTCAGCCAGGCGGCCGAAGAATTTTTGGGTATCCCCCTGAAAAAGGCCCGTTTCCGCCCCTTGCGGGCGGTCGTCGGCGATCCCGCCCTGCGTCGGCGCATTCTGGCCGCGCTGGAACAGAAACAGGGCGGGGCCCGTTTCGATGTGGAGCTGCCCGGGACCGGCGGCGCCTCCGGCCGCATTCTTGAAGGGCGTACTTCCCTGGTGCGCCGGCAGGGCGGGTCGGTCGTCGGTACCATCGTCATCATGCATGATGTGACCAGCGAGCGTCGCATCGATCGCATGAAGAGCGAGTTTATTTCCACCGCCGCCCACGAATTGCGCACCCCCCTCTCTTCCATCGTCGGCTATTCGGAACTGCTGCTTTCCCAATCGGGACATTTCGGCGAGGAGGAACGCAAGTCCCTGGATTACATCAATCGCAAGGCCTGGTCCCTATCGAAGATCGTCGATGAACTCCTCGATGTCAGCCGCATCGAATCGGGGCATGCCCTGCCCCTGGAAAAAACGCCCTGCGATCTCAACGCCCTGTTGCGGCAGGCGGTCGACGCTGCGGGGAAGTTGACCGACAGGCATCGTATCGAGTTGCAGGTGCCCAAAGAGTCCGCCCTGCTCGCGGTGGATGTGGGCAAGATCGAACAGGTGCTGGAAAACATTCTCGGCAATGCCGTCAAATTCTCCCCTCGGGGTGGAGTGATCCGGGTGACGGGGCGCGACGAGGCTGACGAATACCTGATTTTCGTCGAGGATGAGGGCATCGGCATGACCCCGGAACAGGTAGGGAAGGTTTTCGACAAGTTCTATCGCGCCGATACCTCCAATACCGCCGTCGAGGGGACCGGCCTCGGTATGAGCATCGTGCGGCAGATCGTCGATGCCCATGGCGGGCACGTCGAGATCGAAAGTCAGAAGGGGCGGGGAACCCGGGTGTTGGTCGGGCTGCCGAAAACGGCTTGAAATCTTCCGTCAAGCGGGTAAAACCACTGTTTTAAAAAAATGCTTGATTTTTTTTCGGAGGGCGTGCGATAGTCCGAAAGCATAAAAGTTGTACTGAAGCGGAACCCGGACCGATTGATCGTCAGTCAGTTTTTGAACAACCGCGCAGACCTTTGGCTGGCGGTTTTTTTTTGGGCAAGCCTTTTTGGTGCAACGTACAACGTATCCGTATCGGAACAAAAGGAGTCGGAAGACAATGGCTGAAGGTACTGTGAAGTGGTTTAATGACGCAAAAGGGTTTGGTTTCATCGAGCAGGACAACGGACCCGATGTATTCGTACACTTTTCCTCGATCCAGGGCGACGGCTTCAAGTCCCTGGCCGAAGGGGACCGGGTTCGCTTCGAGGTGACCCAGGGGCAGAAAGGCCCCCAGGCCGCCAACGTCACCAGAATCTAATCCTTTCTGGACATAGCCCCACGCCAAAAGGCTCCCCGGTCATCCGGGGAGCCTTTTGGCGTTTCGTCTTTCATTCCGGGGTGAAACTCAGATTTTTCCGGAAAGGCGCAATACCCCTTCAACGGCGAGGTAAGAGGTAATAATCAGCGCGAACCAGCCAACGATCATGATGTAAATCATGGCATAAATCTCCTGGGCAAAAAAAGTTCCGATTCTCCAAAGCCTCAGTAGGCTTCGTTTTCGCCGTCCTTGGCCACGTCTTCGAGGGAGAGCTTGCCGGCATCCATCGACCGCCAGACATAGGCGATATAGGCGAGAACGAAGGGAACGGCCAAGGCGATGTAGCTCATGGCGGTCAGGGTGTAATGACTGCTGGAAGCGTTGTAAATGGTCAGGCTGCTTTGCAGGTCGACCTTGGACGGGTAGAAGGCCGTGCCGTTGAAACCGGCGATGAAGAGCAGGGCCAGCACCACCAGCACCGTTCCCGGCCCGGAGAACCAGATGCCTTGGGTGCTTTTCCGGTAATGGGCGAGGTAGACGCCGGCGACCACCAGCAGCAGCCCGGCCAGGAGCAGGAGCAGTACGATCGGCATGCCGAGCAGGTTGGCCAGATACTTGCCGGATTCCAGCGAGACCGCGCCGGTGGCGGTGTCGACGGCGTAGCCGTCCATGGTCAGCAGGCCGCCGAGGACGATGAGCAGGAAGGGGAGCGAGCAAAGCAGGTTGACGAAGGCCGCCCGGCGGCAGCGTCCCACCAGTTCGTCATGCTTGAGATGGTTGGCCAGGTAGAGGGCCCCCAGGGTGCGGGCGTTGAAGATCAGAAAGACGCCGAGAGAGACATTGAAGAGGTTGAAGGCCGCTTCCAGCCCGCGCAGGGGGTGCTGCCACTTGACGAAATTGTAGTCGTTGAGCAAAAAGTTCGAGCCGGTGAAGAAGGTGCCGACGGCGGTTCCGATGAGCAGCAGGCCGAGACTGCCGTTGATGAAGAGAAAGACCTCGTAGGTGCCGGCGCCGAGCAGGTTGTTGGGCTTGCGGCGGAATTCATAGCTCACCGCCTGGATGATGAAGGTGAAGAGGATGGCGATCCACACCCAGTAGGCGCCGCCGAAGCTGGTGGCGTAAAAGAGCGGAAAGGCGGCGAAGAGCGCCCCGCCGAAGAGGACCAACGTGGTGAAGGTCAGCTCCCACTTGCGCCCCAGGGAGTTGATGATCAGGGTCTTCTCCTCGGGGCTTTTGGCCAGGGTGAACATCAGGGTCTGCCCGCCCTGGACGAAGTTCATGAAGATGAAGAGCGCGCCCACCAGGGAGCAGATGATCCACCAGAGTTGTTGCAGTTGAGTCAGTTCCAGGCTGCCGATCATATCAGTTCTCCTCCGGACCGATGGCGATTTGTTTGAGCATGATGCGGACTTCCGCGACCAGAAGAACGGTGAAGAGGAACAGGAACATGAAGAAGGTTCCCGCCACCGTCGCCGCGGTCAGGTTGGATCGGGCCACGCCCACCGGCAGCAGTCCCTGGATGGCCCAGGGTTGGCGGCCGACCTCGGCGACGACCCAGCCCGCTTCCGAAGCGATGTAGCCGAGGAAGAGGGAGGCGACGCCGGTGACCAGCAGCCATTTCTGCTCGGCGATCTTGTCGTAGAGGGTGGCGACGAGGAAGGCGAGGAAAAGCAGCGGGAAGAACATGCCCAGGCCGACCATGACGCGGAAGCTGAAGAAGTTAAGGGCAATGGGCGGTACGGCTTCCTCGGCGCTGTTCAGGTAGCCGTAGCCGAGATAGGGGCTGGTCTGCTCGAAACCGACCAAGGCCTGTTGCGCCGCCGCTTCGTTGCCGACCTTTTTCGCGCCCTTGTAGAGAGCGAGCTGTTCCACCGCCTGCTTGCCGAGGGTCATCTTCTCGGTGACCCCCATCACGCCATGCTCGGCGTTGCCGTAGAGCAGGTCGTTGATGCCGGGGACGAAGCTGTTGAAAGAGCGGTTGGTGAGAAAGGAGAGGGCGTAAGGGATGCCCACCGCCTCGTGGAAGGCGGGCAGATCGTCCCCCGGGCGTTTTTCGAGATTGGGGACACCGAAGATCAACAGGGGTGCGCCGACCTCGCCATCGTAGAGGCCTTCCATGGCCGCCAGCTTCATCGGTTGGAACTGACCGACTTTGTGGGCCGACTCGTCCCCGGTGAAGGCGACGAAACCGGAGGCGAAGAGGCCGAAGATCGAGGCGACGATGATGCTGCGCTTGGCCATTTCCTGGTGGCGGCGCCGAAGCAGGAACCAGGAGGAGACGCCGACGACGAAGAGGCAGGCAAGTTGGAAACTGGAACTGGTGGCGTGGGTGAATTTGCCGATGGCCACCGGCGAGAGGAGCACTTCGAAGAAGTTTTCCATCTCGAAGCGGGCGCTTTCCGGGTTGAACTTCATGCCGACCGGATACTGCATCCAGCCGTTGGCGACCAGGATCCACAGGGCCGAGAGGTTCGAGCCGACCGCGACCATCCAGGTGGAAAAGAGGTGAAAGCCTTTGGAAACCCGGTTCCAGCCGAAGAACATGACGGCGAAGAAGGTCGCCTCGATGAAGAAGGCGAAGATTCCCTCGGCGGCCAGGGGCGCGCCGAAGATGTCGCCGACCATCCACGAATAGTTCGACCAGTTGGTGCCGAATTCGAATTCGAGGATGATGCCGGTGGCGACGCCGATGGCGAAGTTGACGGCGAAGAGGGACATCCAGAATTTGGTGATGCGTTTCCAGGCTTCGTTGCCGGTGCGGACATAGATCGTCTCGAAAAAGGCCAGCAGAAACGAGAGCCCCAGGGTCAGGGGGACGAAAATCCAGTGGAACATGGCAGTGAGGGCGAACTGGGCCCGGGCCCAGTTGACCATCGACAGGTCGAGCGATTCGATCACGGGAGCCTCCTGGTGGGAATTTATTTCCCGGCGGTGCCGGGTGCGGTGAGATTATCGAGAACGTGCGCGGCCCGCTCTTGGGCGGTGTCGAAGTTGCGCTTGAGCTGGTTGGGCAGGATGAAATTGGCGAGAACCAGCAGGACCGCCACCTTGATCAGGACGATCTTCCACAGGGTGCGGCCCAGAACCATGGCGCGGAAGCCGTCCCGATAAAAGTTCCAGATCTTTTTCAGCATGGGGAATCCTCCTGAAAGAACTAGTCACACAGTTCGGCAAGGCTGACGCCGTCGAGAATGCCGCGTACCTGATTCTGGACCCGGTGCCAGACCGGATGCACCGTACAGTTGCCGCTGCGGTCGCAGAACGAGGCGTCGATCACGCAGCGGTTGGCGCAGATCGGCCCTTCCACCGCCTCGATCACCTCGCGCAGGCTGATTTCTGCCGCCGGCCGGGCCAGGGCGAAGCCGCCCCCCGCACCCCGGCTGGAACGCACCAAGCCGAGCCGAGTGAGTCCCTGGAAAATCTTCGCCAGAAAACTCTGCGGTACGTCGACGGTTTCGGCGATCTCGTTGACCAGAATGAGCTTCCCCGGCTCTTGTCGAGCCAGGTAGACCATGCCGCGAATCGCGTATTCTCCCTTGCGGGTCAGTCCCATCATAAAATTAAAACCCAAAAGATCGTTTTTGTCTCTTGTACCCTCTGCGGCGGTGGCTGTCAAGGATCTTTTTGGTCATTTATTGAAGGGAAAGGGATTTTCTGCGAAGAAGCGCGGAGCCGCCGCGTTTCTTCCTCCCCCAAGAAAATCCGCCCCGGGCTGACTCTTGGGGAG
>CALJLX010000609.1 GCA_937982495.1 uncultured Desulfuromonas sp. | reverse complement strand
ATGGAAATCGAATCCACCAGGGACGGGATACGCCCCCCACCGGTTTTGAAGACCGGGAGCGTCACCAGACTACTTCCTGCTCCCATGCGGGAAGATGAGCGAAGGTAGCATATTCATCCGCGAAAGACAACCTTGGGCAACACCTTGGGCTAGGCGCATTCGACCCGGTCGCGGCCGTTGTCCTTGGCCCGGTATAGGGCTTGGTCGGCGCGGCCGATGAGGCTGTCGCGCTGTTCCCCTTTTTGCCGTTCGGCGACGCCGAGGCTGGCGGTGACCCGGGGGATGGCGGCGAAGGGGAATTCAGCGACGGCGGCGCGCAGCTTTTCCGCGCACTCACGTCCGGCTTGCAGGGGCGAGTTGGGGAGCATGACGAGGAATTCTTCCCCGCCCCAGCGGGCGACGGCGTCGCAGGCGCGCAGGCTGGAGGCCAGGCGCTGGGCCAGCTCGCGCAGGACGTCGTCGCCGACCTGATGGCCGCGGGTGTCGTTGATCCGTTTGAAGTGGTCGATGTCGAGGAGGATGACGGCGAGGGGAGTGGCGTAGCGCTGCGCCCGGGTAATTTCGGCGTCGAGCAGGCTGCCGAGTTTGAGCCGGTTGAAGAGGCCGGTGAGGACGTCGGTGGAGGCCTGTTTTTCGAGAATCTGGTTGACCGTGTGCAGCTGCTCTTCGAGGCGTCGTTTTTCCCGTAAAGCGAGGATCATGCCGTTGAAGGCAGCGGAGAAGTCGCCGAGGAAATGAACCTGCTGATTGAGATCCCCGGCGGCGACTTGTTCGGTCTGCCAGAGGAGGTGCTTGAGGTCGGCCTGCAATGCCTTCAGGGGCATGGCCAGGATGTTGTCGCGGGCGGTCGTCGCCGAGAGATCGCCGTCGGCCAGGCGGACGGCGTAGCGCTGGGCCTCGTCGAGCATGGCCAGGAAGCGGGCCAGGCGTTCGCCGATGCCGGCCAGTTCCGGATCTTCCGGGGCATCGACCGCGAAGGTTCCGTACAGACCTTCCCGGGGCAGCCCTTTGCTCAGGGCGCGGGTCAGGGTCTCGTCGAGGCGGCGCAGCATCGCCAGGGCCTGGTTTTCCATCAGAGCGCCTCGACCGCGAAGCGGCAGGTGCGGTCGCCGGTGGCCCAGCAGTCGACCTCCCGGGCGGTGAAGGGACGGCCGACGTATTCCTCGAAAATCCCGGCGATGAAGCCTTCATCGTAATCGCAGATGGTATCGCCGAGCACCGGCAGACCGGAACAGTCGAGGTCCTCGGAGACGGTGAGGGTGAAGGTCAGGCGCTCGCGGTCGGCCTGTTCGATGCGCAGAATGCCAATCTTCATTTCGATAAGTTTCTGCTTGAGGGCGGCGATGAAGCCGTCGAGATCGAGGCTTTTGTCGAGCAGGTTGCGGCAGAACTGGCGCCCGGCAAGATGCCCGGCCTTGACGAAGAGATCTTTGGTCTTTTCGAGGCCATACTCCTTGGAGAGGGTGTCCTTGAAGGTAAAGACCATAAGCCGGTAGACGGCGAGGGAGACGCTGTCGCCGAGGTGGGGTCGGCCGGTTTTCGGATCACCCAGATCGTCCCAGTGAAAGTCGTAGCCGTGCGCTTCGTTGTTCATTTTCATGGTTCCGTTTTCTCCACGGCCGGGGCGATGACCCGGGTCAGCAGTTCGGCGCGCAGGCTTTGCAGCTTGGCCTTAAGTCGCGCGCGGTTGTCGGCGCCGACACGCAGCAGGATTTTCTGTCCGGCGCCGCGTTCTTCCAGATCGGGGTCGGCGAACTGGTAGAGGATTTTGGGGCGGTGGAGACGAATCGGTTCCGTCGGTTCCGGGGTCGCCAGCAGGTGATCGATGACGGCGATCAGGCGGTCGTTGAAATAGGCCTTGGGCTGGCCGAGATCCTCATAGGCTTTTTGAAATTCGGGATAGAGGCGGACGTAGAGATCGACCAGTTCGCGGCTGTCGAGGGCTTCGGCGAGGGCCACGAAGGCGCTGTAGCGGCGGGCGTTGTCGGGATGGATCCCTTCCCCCTCGGCGCTGTTGTGGACCAGGAAGGGGCCGGATGCGCCCTTGACCGGCAGTTGCTTGCGCGACAGATCCTTGCCGGCGAGGTTGTCGACGGTGACGACGAAGCGCGGGATGAAGTGGTCGAGGATGAGCAGTTCGCCACTTCGCGCCTGCCCCCGCAGCAGCGCGAGCAGGCGGGCCATGACGACTTCCGAATCCTCGGTGGCGGCGACCTGGGGCGGGGCGGTTTCGTCGGCAGGGGGTTTCGTCGGTTGTTCCGTCGCGGCTTCCGGAGGCGGGGTCAGAGGGTACTGGGGTTCGGCGGCGGCGGGTTCCGCGGCCGGCGCCGTGACGGGCGCGACGACCGCGGTTTCCGGCTGGGGTTTGCGGGGAGCGAAGAAAAGAAAGATCGCCCCGAGCAGGGCGACGAGCAGGGCGGCGGGAAGAAGGATGGATTTTTTCATGGAGGATCCCCCGTGCTGTTGACCGGATTAGTTATCGGCCATACTAGCACAGGCGGGGGGGATGAGAGCAAGCCAATAGGGTGATTTTGCCTACTTGTGCACGAGGTCGAGGGCGCCGCGAAACTTGGGGCGGCTGTTGCGCAGAAGGCGCCCGAGAAAGAGCGGGCAGCTGTCGTAGTCTTCCGTTTCGCAGTAGCAGAGTTGCAATGAGGCCCGGGGGCTGGTGGCGCAGCTCGGTTTGCCCTCACCCGGGGAGAGGGCGAAGAATGGGCAACTCTCTTCGAGGGCGAAAAGGTTCTCGGCGGTTGCATTGTTCATGGTGGATTCTCCTTTCGTCGCTAGGTATTTGAGACGGTAATCTAGGCCGGGACTGTTTGCGGGGAGTTAGGGTGATGCGAGATTTTCGTCGTTCATCCCGGGGATTTGCCTGTCCTTCCCATCAATTTCTAACGTTTCTCTGACCAGGCATTAAAGGTGCGGGTATAGTCTTCGACCGAACTCGAAGGAAGGAGATCAAAGGCATGGAAGTCTGGAAAATGGTGGAACCGGTGGGAAAAGTGGCGAAAAGCTGGTTGCTGGAGTGGCTGCCGTCGCGGACGGGGACGGTCGCGACGGAGCCCGCGGCGGGACGGGACGAGCGGGAATGGGCGCGGCGCCTGGCGGACCTGCATGCCGAGTGCGACGCATTGCGCGGCAGGATGGGGCGGAGGTCTTACTCGGCGTAGATCATCTTGCGGGTCATGCCGCCGTCAACGACAAAGTTCTGGCCGGTGATGAAGCCCGCTTCGGGGCCGAGGAGAAAGGCGGCGAGAGCGGCGATGTCCTCGGGCAGGCCGACCCGGCCGACGGGATGCTGGGCGCGGTCGGCGTCGCTGTGGTTGACCGGGTGACGGGCCGAGGGCTTTTGCATCTCGCCGGTTTCGATCCAGCCCGGCGAGATGGCGTTGACCCGCACTTCGGGGCCGAGACTCAGGGCCATCGCGTGGGTCAGGGCGACGAGTCCGCCCTTGCTCGCGGCGTAGGCTTCGCACTCCGCTTCCGATTGCAGGGCGCGGGTCGAGGCGATGTTGACCACGGCCCCGTCGCCGACGGCGCGCAACAGGGGCAGGGCCTCACGGGTGACGAGGAAGGCGCCGGTCAGGTTGACCGCCAGCACCCGGTTCCAGTCTTCGAGGGACAACGCTTCGAGGGGGCCGGAATGGGCATGGGCGAGGGCGGCGTTGTTGACCAGCCCGGAAAGGCCGCCGAAGCGTCGGTGGACCTCTTCGAGGCAGCGGCGCACCGCGATTTCGTCGGCGACGTCGGCGACCACCGTCAGCAGGCGCGGCGATGCCAGTTCCCTTTCGAGAAAGGCGCAGGCCTCGCCGTCGATATCGGCGGCGACCACGTTGGCTCCACGGGACAGCAGGTAGCGCACGATCCCCTGGCCGATGCCCTGGGCACCGCCGGTGACGAGAATGGTCCTGCCGCTGAAATCCGTCATGAATTTATCCTCCCGAGTCGGCTAAAAGCGGGAATTTACGGGATAAGCTTGACATCGGCGCCCGATCGCTGCTACTGTGCACCATATCAAACGCAGTTCCCGGATGACAACGAAAAGCTCGTAAGCCCTGGAATCCCTCCGGGGTTTTTGTTTTTTTGGAACGCATGGAAGACACAAGGACATACATGGATTTCACTACATTCGCCTTTCATCCCCAGGTCGCCGAAGGCATCGCCGCCGCCGGCTACCAGACCCCCACCCCCATTCAGGCCCAGGCCATTCCGGCGGTCATGGCCGGGCGCGACGTCATGGGCCTGGCCCAGACCGGCACCGGCAAAACCGCCGCCTTCGCCCTGCCGATTCTCCACCGGCTGCTTTCCGGGCCGCGCGGCCGGGTACGGGCGCTGGTCATCGCCCCGACCCGAGAACTGGCCGAGCAGATTCATGACAACATCACCACCCTCGGCGCTCGCACCGGTCTGCGCGGTATGACCATCTACGGCGGTGTCGGCATCAATCCGCAGTTCGCCATGCTGAAAAAAGGGGTCGAGATCGTCGTCGCCTGCCCCGGCCGCCTGCAGGATCACATCGATCAGGGAACCATCGATCTCTCCGCCCTGGAGGTGTTGGTGCTTGACGAGGCGGATCAGATGTTCGACATGGGCTTCTTTCCAGCGATCCGCAAGATTCTCAAGCGTCTCCCCGCCCGACGGCAGACCCTGCTCTTTTCGGCGACCATGCCCGACGAGATTCGCGGCCTGGCCCGGGAAGTGCTGACCGACCCCGTCACGGTTCAGGTCGGCACCACCGCCCCGGCGGTGACCGTCAGTCACGCCCTCTATCCGGTGGAGCAGCATCTCAAGACCCCGCTCCTGCTCGAACTGCTGCGCCACACCGATACCGGTTCGGTGCTGATCTTCACCCGCACCAAGCATCGCGCCAAACGCCTCGGCGAGCAGTTGGGCAAGGCTGGCCATCGGGCCGCCTCGCTCCAGGGGAATCTTTCCCAGAACCGGCGCCAGGAGGCCCTCGACGGTTTCCGCGACGGCACCTTCCAGGTGCTGGTGGCGACCGACATCGCCGCCCGGGGGATCGACGTGAGCCAGGTTTCCCACGTCATCAACTACGACATCCCCGACACCACCGAGGCCTACGTCCACCGCATCGGCCGCACCGGCCGCGCCGCCCGTACCGGCGACGCCTTCACCCTGGTGACGCGGGAGGATGCCGCCATGGTCCGGGCCATCGAGCGGGTGCTGGAGATCGGAAGAGCGTCGTGTAGGGAAAGAGTGTAGATCTCGGTGG
>CALJLX010000608.1 GCA_937982495.1 uncultured Desulfuromonas sp. | reverse complement strand
CATCCTTGACGACAAGAACGCGGTGCAGACGCAGAGCTACGGCCCCGAGGCGCGTGGGGGCGCTTCCAAGTCCGAGGTGATCATTTCCGATAGCCCCATCGACTACCCGAAAGCGACCATTGTCGACGCCTGCCTGGCCATGACCCAGGAATCCGCCGACAAATACGCCAACGGCATAAAAAAAGGCGGCATCCTGCTGCTCGACAGTGACTTCGTCAAGAGGGATCCCCAGGGCGATTTCAAAACCTACAAGCTGCAGATCACCCGTACCGCCAAGGAAGAATTGGGCCGCGAGATCGTCGCCAATGTTGTCGCCCTTGGCGCCATGATTGCCCTGACCGACGTAGTGTCCCGCGAAGCCGGTGAAACAGCGGTACTGGCCAAGGTCCCCGAAGCCTTTGTTGACCTCAACAAAAAAGCTTACGCCCTTGGTTTCGAAAAAGGCAAAGCGCTGCTGGGTTAATTCCCGATCAGTGATTTTTGCATGCAATAACGAAAAAGCCCGGCGAATGTTTCGCCGGGCTTTTTCGTCTTCAATTTGGTTAACGGAATCGTCTCAGCCCATCCGGGTGACAAAATCCACCGCGCGGGCGACATCATCTTTACAGCCGATGAATACCGGCGCGCGGTCGTCGATGCTTTGCGGTTGCAGATCGAGGATGGGACCACGCCCGGTGGAGGCTGCGCCCCCCGCCTGCTCAATCAGATAGGCCATGGGATTGAGTTCAAAAATCAGCCGCAACTTACCATTGGCGGCATTCTTGAGATGGGGATACATGAAAATCCCCTTCCCTTTCATCAGAATCTGATTGATGTCGGGGACAAAGCCGCCACTATAGCGCAGTTTGGCTCCCCGTGCCTCGAGATCCTGCACGAAGGCCTCGGTACCGTCACTGTAAAGATTGCGCTGCCCGCCCGGCGCGTAAATTCCTCCGGCCTGGGACATGGTCACATTCTCACGCACCAGGGTATATTCCATCAGGGCATTCATGCCAAACTCATGCACGCCGCGCCCGGTGGAATAGACCAGCGTATTGCGCGGCCCATAGAGAATATACATGGCCGCGACCTGATTTCGCCCCGGTTGCAATAGATTGCCCCCTTCGTAGATGGAAACGATGGTTCCCACCGCCAGATTGACATCAACCAAGGATGAGCCGTCGAGGGGGTCGAAAGCCACCGAGTACTTTCCCTCATGGTCATTGGAAACGGTAATAATGTCGGGGGATTCCTCCGACAGCATATTGGCCACCACCCCCGAATAGGTCAGGCGCTTGCGCAGGATACGGTCGGAAAGAACATCTAGGGCAAGTTGCTCTTCCCCGTACAGATTGGATGTTCCCGCGACCCCCAGATCACCGGTGCGGATCGAGTTGACGATGTACTTGGAGGCATCGGCGATTTCGCAGATCAGGCGAGTCAGGTCGCGATTTTCACCCACCTCCCGCAAATGCCGGCGCAGATCAATCTGAAATTTGGTCTTACCGGGTTCTACCATCGTATTCTCCTTCCGCACCTGAAGTTATAAATAGTATAGTAATTTTAGAATTTTAAATCAAAACCCCGAGACCGGCAAGGACAAACGCCGCAACGGTAGACGCAAAACGTTGACTTAGAATTACATAATGATATTATCGAGGCAAATTTTTTTCATATCCAGGGAGGAAGCAAATGCAAGAAGAGAATGGTGCCGGCGTCGAAAAGAAATCGAATATCCAACAACTGTGGGATACAGCACTGAAAACGACGCAGGATACGGTCAAGAGCCTCGTCCGCCCGGCGACCTGCTATGTGCAGGTGGCCCAAAAGAAAATCGAACTGACCATCCTCTCCCGCAAGATCGCCATGGCGCAAAGCGATCTGGGCAAACGGATCGACCAGGCCCGGGACAACCAGGCGGTCAACGTCTTCGAGGACACCGAGGTCAAAGCGGCGCTGGCCACTCTTGACCCGATGAAACAGACCGCCGCCAAATTGAAGGAGGAAATCGACAACCTGCAGAATCAGGTCTGTCCGGAAACCTCCGGAAACGACGAACCCAAGGCGTAAGCCGCAAAAAAAGGCCCCTGAAACAGGGGCCTTTTTTCATTTCAACGCATATGTTTTCGAGGTCGTGGCACGCTGTGCAGGCGTTCGTCCTTATACTCGCGATCCCGTTTACGCAGCGACTCGCGAATATCGCTCTCCGCCGCCGCAAGTTCGGCGGCATGCTGGTCCATGATTTTGAGGGACTCCTCCAGACGATCGAGAGGCCGATTGGGGTTCGGGGCGACCAGAGGATTTTCGCTTCGATTCACTTCGGTCATGACTTCTCCTTCCACCTGGGCCGTCGGCCCCTTCAACCCTTTGCCAAAGGGAACCAGCGGACTTGAAGCGGCACTTCCGTGGGTCAGTATAGCATAGGGACGACATCTTGCTCGCCCTCCCCTCTCACGGCCGGAGTCCATTTTGCAGAACCTGGACCATCGCCTCGTGAATCAAGCCGTTGCTCGCCAGACATTCCTGACCGTAAATATCGAAAGGTCGGCCGGAAAAATCGCTGAGTCCGCCACCGGCCTCCTCCACCAGAATCTTCCCGGCGGCAACATCCCAGGGTTTGAGCTTCATTTCCCAGTAACCATCAAAGCGCCCGGCGGCGGTGCAAGCCAGATCAAGACTAGCCGAACCGGCCCGACGACAAGCGCGGGCCGCCCGCTGGAAATTGACGAAGTGATCGAAATTATTGACCGGGCTGGTCTTGCGATCATAAGGGAAGCCGGTCGCAAGCAGGGAATTGGACAACTGAGCGGTTTGGGAGACCCGCAGGGGGTAATCGTTGAGAAAAGCCCCAGCGCCTTTTTCCGCGACGAACATTTCCTGGGATACGGGATTATAGACCACGCCGAGCCGGATCTCCCCCGCGACCTCCAAGGCGATGGAGACGGCGAACCAGGGAAAGCCGTGGGCATAATTGGTGGTGCCATCCAGGGGATCGACAATCCAGCGATAATGGGAATCGGTCGTACCGTAATCCGCCTCCTCCGCGAGGATGTCGTGGCGGGGGAATGTTCCGCGTAAAACTTCGACAATAGCCGTTTCGGCGAGGCGGTCCGCTTCCGTCACCAGATCGACATCCCCCTTGTGACTGACGGCGATGCCGCGCTGGAATTTTTCCAGCAGAACCTCTCCTCCCCGGCGGGCCGCCGCTATCGCGATCGCTTTCATGGCATCCTCACCCTCGCTGCTCGGCGGCATCGGCCGAAGAATAGCCCTGCTCCTCGCACCACAGCCGGGTCGCGCTGACCACGGCCACCGGAATGCAGGCAAACTGGAGAAATGGAATCGCCAACAAAGCCAGGATGCCCGCGCCGAAACCGAGCATGGTGGTTTTGCGCCCCAGGATGTAGCGGCGCTGCTCGGAAAAATTCAGGCGCTTGCGGGAAAAAACGAAGCCCATGTATTCCACCACCAGAAAGAAAATCGTCAACAGAACCGCCAATACCGAATAAAGCAGGCTGCCGAAGACCGGCAGCAGATTGAGCAGCAACAAGGCCAGCATGGCGAAGACGAAGAGGGAAATTTTTTTCACCTCCACCGCCAGGGTGACCAGGGCGTCGCGCCCGAAGGCCGCGAGGGAAAAGGGCTCCTCGTCCCGTTGCCCGGAGATCAGGTTCTCCGTCCGCTCCGAAAGGAGATCGTTGAAAGGCGAGGCGATAAGATTGCCGATGACGGTAAACGAAAAGAAAACCACCACCGTCGTCACCGCCACCGCGATGATCCAGAGGAAATAATAGAGCATAGCCCAGTACCAGGCTTCCCCCCGGGGAATGAGCTGAACGACGCTGTCATTGAAGAAATCCATACCGAGATAGACCGACCCGGAAAAGACCACCAGGTTGATCAGAAAGGGGATGAGAACATACTTCCACAGGCTGGGATGACGGAGAAGAAAGCGCGCGCTCCGCCAATGGGAAAAAAATCCCCGGGAAAAATTGCCGACCGGACGAACCGCGGCGGGAATAACCATGGGACAGACTCCTTGCAAGAGTGATTCGCGGCTCATCCTAGCACAAGCTTGCCGGCAACACCAATCGCCCGGTCCCTGAGCGTGCGCACGAAAAGGGTGCCGCACCCGCCATCCGCCTGGACGCGCCAGGCATTGGCGCGGCGGACGTTGACTCCCCGCGCCGACAGCCAGGCGTGGAGTTCGTCGACACGGACGGGATCGGGACTGATAAACACGGACTCGGGCACGGGATTGCAGGTCAGCAGATGGAGGGTCAGCTCGGGAAAGCGCTGAAAAAGCGGCAGCAGTTCCGCGAATTCCGCCGGGGAATCGTTGATCCCGGCGAGCAGCAGATAATTGATCCCCAGCTTGCGTCGGCGGCGCCGGGAGAGCCCGGCCAAGGCTTCCTCCAGAACCGTGAGCACATCGCCCAACTCCGCCCCCCGGGGAATCAGGCGACGATGGGTGGCGGCACGGCCGGCATGCAGGGAGAGCATCAGCCCGTTGTGCGGCAGGGGGATCATTTCCCTGAAGAGCGCCGTGGGGCTGCCGGTGGTGGTGAGGGAAAGGGGCAGATCGCGGTTTCGGCAGCCTGCGAGGAACTCACGAACTGCCGAAAAATTATGCAACGGTTCACCAACGCCGGACAGGGTCAGGCGCTTGGGCTCGATCCCCAGGGCGCGCGCGCCTTCGACCTGCGCCCAAAGTTCGGCGACGCCGAGATTGCGCAGCAACCCCCGGGAGCCCGAGGCGCAAAACGGGCAGCCGACGGCACAACCCGCCTGGCTGGAGAGACAGAGGGTGCCGCTGCCGTAATAAACCGCTTCGACAGCGAGGCCGTCGGCAAGAGGCACGAGAAATTTGTGGTTGGCGGGCATCCGCATCCAAACCCTTTCACAAAAAAACCGCCACCCATTATAACCGGGTGGCGGCAAAGTGTCGACAGGAGGCAAGGCCGACGTCAGGAATCGGGTTAGAAAGCGAAGGAAAGACTCACGCCGCCGACGGTGTCGCTGTCGATGGCCCATTTGGCTTCAGTGCTGATCGGAGCAGAATAAAGCAGCGACGTACCGACCGTGAAATTTTCGGTGACGGCGTAGTCGAGACCGACACTCAATTCGTAGTTGTGCCAGTCGCTGTAATCCTGAGAATTGCCGTTCGCATCTTCATAGAAGATCGCGTAATCGCTTTCCTGGCTGTAGCTGATCAGGGCGCCGAGGCTTAAAGACAACCCTTCGGCGAGATC
>CALJLX010000607.1 GCA_937982495.1 uncultured Desulfuromonas sp. | reverse complement strand
CCACCCGCGACAACAAGGTCAACATCCGCGACCATTTCGCCCGCGCCCCGGAAGCGGGCATGAGTTTCGCCGATTTCTACGACCGGCTCCCCCGCTTGCTCGGCGCCGACAACCTGCGCGGGGTGGTCGATGCCGTGGTCGCGGCGCGGCAGAAGGGACGTCCGGTGGTGTTGGCCATGGGCGGGCATGTGATCAAGTGCGGCTTGCAGCCGGTGCTCAAGAAACTCATTGAGGTTGGGGCGATTACCGCCGTGGCCATGAACGGCTCGGCCTCGATCCACGATTTCGAGGTGTCCCTGGTCGGCGCCACGTCCGAGGATGTCGGCGCGGTGCTGCACTCGGGGGATTTCGGTTTTTCCGAGGAGACCGGCGGCGGCATGAACCAGGCCTTGGCCGATGGTCTGCCCAAGGGGTACGGCTTCGGCGAGGCGATCGGCCGGCGGATCATCGCGGCCAATCATCCCTTCAAGGATTACAGCCTGCTGGCGGCCTGCGTCGAAAACGCCATCCCCGTTACCGTCCATGTCGCCATCGGCACCGACATCATCCACCAGCACCCCAAAATGGACGGCGCCGTGACCGGCGAGATGAGCTATCGGGATTTTCGCCTGCTCACCGCGGTGGTGGCCGACCTCGGCGACGGCGGGGTCTGGCTCAATGTCGGCTCGGCGGTCCTTTTGCCCGAGGTCTTTCTCAAGGCCCTCTCCATCGCCCAGAATCTGGGCCATCACGTCGACAACTTCAGCACCGCCAACTTCGACATGACCCAGCATTACCGCCCCCTGCAGAACGTGGTCAAACGTCCCACCTCGGGGGGCGGAAAGGGCTATACCCTGACCGGTCATCACGAGATCAACATTCCCCTCTTCGCCATGGCGGTGCTGGACCGGCTCGGTCGCGCGGGGCGGGACGGGGAGGGGCGCGGGTGATCTGGTGGCAGGTGGCGGCGGATTTCCGTTCGCATCTCGCGACCGCGGGGCTCGACAGTTTTCAGGCCTTGATGGCAGCTCCCGTCGGCGAGTTGCTTGATCACGACAAAGGTGGGCGGGAACTTCGGCGCATCACTCTCCCTGTCAATGGCGGCCCGCGACAGTTTTTTCTCAAGCGTATCGGCCGCGAGTCTTTAGGGGTGTTGCTGCGGATGCTCGCCTTCGGGCGCAAGCCTCGCTGCGGTCCCCTGCGGGAAAAGCTGATGATCGATGCCCTGACCGCCGCCGACCTGCCGGTCATGCGCGCCCTGGCCTGGGGGGAAGAGCGCCGGTTCGGCCTGCCGGTGCGGGGATTTCTGCTGGTAGAGGGAGTGGATGGACACGATGTCGGTGAACTGTTGACGACCCTTGACTTAGGACAGCGTCGTTCGTTGGTCGCGGCCTTTGGTGGTTTTGTCGCCCGGTTGCACGGTGCCGGATTTTTTCAGCCGGTGCGGCTCAAGGATGTCTTCTGCGTGATGCGGCCGGACGGCTATGACTTCACCCTCATTGATCGGGAAACCAGCAAGCCCTGGCCCGTCCACTTTTCCCGGCGGCGTTCCGTCAATGCTTTGGCCCGTGCCTACCGGCGCACCATCCGTGACGGTTATCCCCTGAGCCGCCGGGATGTCCAAGGATTCCTGCGCGCCTACCTGGCGGCGCTTCCCGCGCTTTCGCCCCCTTCCCCGAAACGCCTGCGACGGCAAATTTATCGGGTTGTCCAAAGGGAGATTAAAACTTCCAACTGAGCCTTTGGGTATGCTATAAAAACCTGTTTTGATCTGATATTTTTCCTTTGGGGAACCCCTCTCATGATCCGCGGCGAAATCGAAAGTTTCCTGAAAAAACTAAATAATATCAATGCTTTGGTTGTTGGCGACCTGATGCTCGACGAATATCTGTGGGGCAAGGCCGAGCGCATCTCCCCCGAGGCGCCGGTGCAGGTGGTGGATGTGGCTCGCGAGGATCTGCGTCTTGGTGGCGCCGGCAACGTCGTCAACAATCTGGTCACGC